>JAQGNC010000437.1 GCA_028292065.1 Betaproteobacteria bacterium | reverse complement strand
CCCCGGGCAAAAACCCGAGCTCGTCAGGGAGACCCAGGAAGGAAACGGCACGACTTTCGACCTGCAGGGGCGCCTCATCCACTGCGAGCACAACGCGCGCGGCGTGACTCGCCTCGGCGGCGACGGCAAGGTCGAAGTCATCGCGGAGCGCTACATGGGCGGGCGCTTCAACAAGCCGAACGACGTGGTGTGCCGCTCCGACGGGAGTCTTTTCTTCACCGATCCCGACAAGCGCACGCCTTACAGCAAGCGCGAGATCCCGCCGCCCGAAGGCGTCGACAACACGTGGGACGGCGCGGCGGTCTACCGCATCGCCCCGGACGGTGCGGTCAGCCAGGTCGCGCTGTGCGAATACCCGAACGGTCTCGCTTTCTCGCCCGACGAGCGCACGCTCTATGTCGCGAACACCCGCTCTTCGAAGTACATCCACGCGCTCGAAATCGACGCGGCAGGAAAGATGGTGCGGCGTAGCATTTTTGCCGACATGAACGAAGGCACCCGGCCCGGCATACCCGACGGCCTGAAAGTCGACAGCCTCGGCCGTGTCTTTTGCAGCGGGCCCGGCGGGGTCTGGGTGTTCACGCCCGACGGCAGGAAGATCGGCGTCATCGAGTTCCCCGAGCAGGCGGTCAACTTCGCTTTCGGCGGAGATGACCTGCGCACGTTATTCTGCTGCGCCTACACGTCGGTCTACACCTTGCGCGTAAAGGTCCCCGGACAGCCTCATCCGTGGTACCGTCTGCGCGGAAAATAAAGTTTCATCGGCAGTTCGTCGTCAGTTGCAGCGCACGTCGTGTCACGTGGTTTCAACCATCGCCTCGAGGGGGGAGAACGAATGACCATCAGCCGCAGGACGTTCATGACAAGCGCCGGTGCCGCCGCCGGCTTGACGGTGCTCCCGGCGCCTTTCGCCCGCGCGCAGTCCGAGCCGATCCGCATCGGGCTCCTGACCGTCAAGACCGGCCCGCTCGCCTCAGGCGGCATCGACATGGAGAAAGGGCTCGCCCTCTACATGCGCGAGCGCAACAACACGCTCGCCGGGCGCAAGTGCGAAGTCATCGTCGCCGACACCGGCGGCGTTCCCGCCACCGCGCGCACCAAGACCCAGGAGCTCGTCGAGAAGAACAAGGTGCAGGTGCTGATCGGACCGCTGGCGGCGTTCGAAGCGCTCGCCATCGACGATTACATCCGTGCGCAGTCGATTCCGACGCTGTCGGTCGCGGCGGCCGAAGACATGACCCAGCGCAAGGCGAACCCGTGGTTCGTGCGCGGCACGTCGACCTCGGCGCAGTGCGCCCATCCGATGGCCGACTACTGCGCGAAGACGCTCAAGTACAAGCGCATCGTCGTCATCGCCGACGACATCGCTTACGGTCACGAGATGGTCGCGGGGTTTCAGCGCGTGTTCGAAGAGCAGGGCGGCAGGATAGTCCAGAAAACCTTTCCGCCGCTGACGGTGCCCGACTACGGCACGTATCTCGCGCAACTGAATACCAAGGCCGACGCGGTGTTCCTCGGCTTCGCCGGATCGAACGGCTTCAGGTTCGTGCGGCAATTCAACGAATACGGCTTGAACGGCAAGATCGCGCTCGTCGGCGGCATGACCGCGCTCGACGAAGCGGTGCTTCGCAACATGGGCGACGAAGCGCTCGGCATCCTCACGACGTGCTGGTATTCGGCCGATCTCGACAATCCGATCAACCGCAAGTTTGCGGCGGACTTTCGCGCCGACGCGAAATACGATCCGGGCTTCTATGCCGCCGCGACCTATGTCGAAGGCGCGGTGCTGCAGGGGGCGCTCGAAGCGGTAAAGGGAAAGATCGAGGATAAGGCGGCGTTCATGAAAGCGCTGCGTGCCGCGAAGGTCAACACTGCCCGTGGGCCGGTGAGTTTCGACGAGTACGGCAACGTCGTCGGCAACGTGTACATCCGCAAGGTCGAGCGCAAGCAGGGGCGCCTCGTCAACAGCGTGATCCACACCTATCCGAACGTGAGCCAGTTCTGGACCTATCCGCCGAAGGCTTTCCTCGCCAATCCGGTGTATTCACGAGACTGGCCGCCCGCGAAATTCCTGGAATGACGCCCGATGCAATTCTGGGTCATCCAAACGCTGAACAGCCTCGCGCTCGGCGGCCTGCTCTTCCTGCTGTCGGCGGGCTTCTCGCTGATCTTCGGGCTGATGCGCATCGCGAATCTCACGCACGGCGCGTTCTTCATGCTCGGCACTTACATCGGCGTGAGCGCGCTCAGGGTCTTTCCGAACCTGTGGCTCGCGGCGCTGGCGGGGGCGGTCGTCGTCGGCTTGTTCGGCGCGCTCCTCGAGCGCTTCGTGCTGCGCTCGCTCGGCGGTAACGCGCTCGGGCAGGTGCTCCTCACGCTCGGGGTGGCGTTCATCATCTCGGACTTGTGCCTCATCGTCTGGGGCGGCGACCCGATCCCGGTGCAGACGCCCGATTACCTGCGCAAGCCGATGCTGATCGCGGGGCTGCCGTTTCCCACATATCGCCTCGTCGTGGTGGTGATCGCGCTCGTGACCGCGCTGCTGCTGTGGCTGCTGATGGAGCGCACGCGCCTCGGCGCGATGATTCGCGCGGGCGTCGACGACATGCAGATGGCGCGCGCGGTCGGCATCCCGGTCTCGAAGCTTTTCACGATCGTGTTCTGCCTCGGCGCCGCGCTCGCCGGCGCGGGCGGCGTCATCGGCGGACCGATCCTGTCGGCGTATCCGGGCCTCGACGCCGACATGCTGCCGCTCGCGCTGATCGTCGTGATCCTCGGCGGAGTGGGAAGCCTCGTCGGCGCGCTGGTGGGAAGCTTCATCGTCGGATTCGTGTACACCTTCGGCACCGCACTCCTGCCCGATCTCGCCTACGTGATCCTGTTCCTGCCGATGATATTCGTCATCGCGTTCAAACCGACCGGGCTCTTCGGCAAGGTGAGTGCGTGAACGCCGGGCAGCGACCCGCGTGAGAAGCGCACGCTGGATCGTTGCGCTCGTGCTGGTAGCGCTGCCGCAGTTCGCGGGCGAGTTCTACGTCAACCTCATCAGCCAGATTTTCATCGCGGCGATCTTCGCGTCGAGCCTCAACCTGCTCGTGGGCTACGCGGGGCTCACATCACTCGGCCATGCGTCGTACCTCGGCGTGTCCGCCTATCTCTCCGCGTGGCTTTATCTCAAACTCGGCATCGGCCATTGGCTGAGCGCACCGATCGCGCTCGCGGTCACCACGGTCATGGCGGGTTTCTTTGGCTGGATCGCTTTGCGCGCGAGCGGTCTCGGCTTTCTCATGATCACCCTCGCGCTGTCTCAGGTGTTGTGGGGTCTCGCGTATCGCTGGTCCGCGGTGACCAACGGCGACAACGGATTGTCCGGTCTCACGCGCCCGCAGCCTTTCGGCCTCAGTCTCGACAGCGCGTCCGCGTTTTACTACTTCACCCTGATCGTCGTCGCGGTGGCGATCGGGATGATGGCGAAATTCATCGGCTCGCCTTTCGGGGCGGCGCTCAAAGGCACTCGCGACCAGCCTCGCCGCATGAGCGCGCTCGGCCACGACGTGCGCAGGGTGCGCTGGATCACTTTCGTCTACGCCGGCTTCTGGGGCGCGGTGTCGGGGCTGCTCTACATCTACTATCACAAGTACATCCACCCCACCTCGCTCTCGCTCACCAACTCGGCCGAAGCGCTGCTCGGCGTCATCGCCGGCGGGTCGGGTACGCTGGTCGGTCCGATCATCGGCGCGGCGATCGTCGTGCTGCTCAAGAATTACGTGTCGGCGTATGTCGAGCGCTGGAACATGCTGCTCGGCTTCGTGTTCGTGGCGATCGTGCTGTTCATGCCCGACGGCCTCGTGCCGGGAGTGCGCAGGCTGTGGGCGCGCGTGACCGGCCGGCGCAAGCCGACTGACGCAGCGAGCAACTCATGACCGCCGCGCTCGAAGTCACCGGTCTAAGCAAAGCGTTCGGCGGGCTGCCTGCCGCCAACGGCATATCGCTCAACGTCGAAGCCGGCGAGCGACGCCTCATCATCGGCCCCAACGGGGCGGGCAAGACGACGCTCTTCAACCTCATCACGGGCGATCTCAGGCCCGACGCAGGCTCGATCAGGCTCTTCGGCGAAGAGGTGTCGCGCCTGCCGACGCACCGGCGCACCCAGCACGGCATGGCGCGCACCTATCAGATCATCACGCTCTTCGCGCGCGACACCCTGCTGCACAACATCGTGCTGTCGCTGCTCGGTCGATCGCGCACCCGCTGGGACGCCTTCAGGCCGCTCGAACGCCATCGTGAGCTCTTCGATCGTGCGCGTGCGGCGCTCGAGAGGGTCGGTCTCGAGCCGCTCGCGCAGCGCCCGATTTCGGAAGTGTCTTACGGCGACAAGCGCCGCGTCGAGATCGCGATGGCGCTCGCGCAGGAACCGCGGCTGCTGCTGCTCGACGAACCGCTCGCGGGACTCTCGCGCGAGGAGCGGGTGACGGTGAAGAAGCTGCTCGACACCATTCCGCGCGAGACGACCGTCGTCATGATCGAGCACGACATGGACACCGCGCTCGACATGGCCGAGCGCATCACGCTCCTGCACTACGGCACCGTGATCGTCGAAGGCACGCGCAGCGAGGTCGTGGCCGACCCGAAGACTCGGGAGGTCTATCTTGGCCACTGAAGCGCTGAGCCTCAAAGGCGTCAACGCGCTCTACGGCGAGAGCCACGTGCTGCACGGAGTCTCGTTCGCGCTGCAGCCCGGACGCATACTCGCGCTGCTCGGGCGCAACGGCGCGGGCAAGACGACGTGCATGAATACCGTGGTCGGATTCCTGCCCGCGCGCGACGGCGACATCCGGCTTTTCGGCGAATCGATCGCACGGCTGCCGCCCGAAGCGATCGCGCGCAAAGGCATCGGGCTCGTGCCGCAGGGCCGGCGGGTGTTCGCGAGCCTGACGGTGCGCGAGAACCTGATCGTCGCCGCGCGCAGCCGCAAAGACGGAACGCGCTGGGCGCTGGAACCGGTGTTCGAGATTTTTCCGCGGCTGAAGGAGCGTCACGCGCAGGCGGCCGGTTCGCTCTCGGGAGGCGAACAGCAGATGCTCGCGATCGGCCGCGCGCTCATGGGTAACCCCAGCGTGCTGCTGATGGACGAGCCGTCGGAAGGCCTCGCGCCCCAGCTCGTCGCGGAAGTGGGGCGGATCATCGCGCGCCTGAAAAGCGAAGGCCAGTCGATCGTGCTCGTCGAGCAGAACGTCAAGCTCGCGCTCGAGCTTGCGGACGACGTGGTGCTGCTCAACACGGGGCGCGTGGTCTTCGCCGGCGGGGTCGACGCAGTGCGCGACGATCAGGCGCTGATCACGCAGCACCTGGGAGTGTTTTAGTGACTGCAGCGATCTCTACACACGTACGACCGCGTCGGGATTGCGTCGTCACCGCGTTCCTCGCAATGACCCGTAACTGTCATCGCGAGGAGCCGCGGTAGCGCGACGTGGCGATCTCGTGACGCACGCAACCAAAGCGACAAGGTGCAGCTGGCCCTCACGGGTCCAGGAAATCCTCGAGCAGCGCCACCAGCTCGTCAGGCTTCTCGAGCATCGGGCAATGACCGCATCCCTGTAGTAGCTCGAACCGTGCGTCGGTGATTCCTTCCGCGAGCTTCGCCGCCTCCGCCGGCGGTGTGGTCGCGTCGAGCTCGCCTACGGTCACCAGCGTTTCATTCGTGACGCGGGAGAGTTGCGCCGTGAAATCGAGTGCCGCCAGTGCGCGGCACGCGCGTGCAAACGCCGCCGCATCCGCATGAGCGAGCGCCGCCTTGCGCTCGGCGATGACTTCCGGATGCGCAGCGATGAACGCATCGGGGAACATGCGCTTCACCGCGACGTCGAGCACGGCCTCCATGCCTTCGCTCTCGACGCGAGCTGCCATGCCGCGCAAAGGCTCTTTCGCCGCAGGCGGAAAAGCGGCAAGCGCATCGGCAATCACGAAGTCTCCGAGGTTCGCGCCGTGTCGTATGGCGAGCGCGACCGCGATGAAGCCGCCGAAACCATTGCCGAAGACATCGGTCTCAGCCGGCAAGTCGAGCGACCGCAGGGTCATCGCGATGTGGTCGGCGTACTGTTCTATCCCCCCGGCCTCGATCGGGCCCGACGCGCCGTAACCGGGCAGGTTGATCAGGGTCAGGCGCCGGCCCTTTGCGAGCGCCGGTGCGATCCCGTCGAAGACGCTCATGTCGGTGAGCAGCGAATGCAGCAGCACGAGATCGCGCCCGCTGCCGGTTTGACGGTACTCGACCTGCGCGTTGCCTGTTTTTAGAGTTGCCACTGTCTGATCATTCCAGGTTTTTAGAGGGAGGATAGTCGCGCGAGTATACGGGGCTCGCCAGGAACTGCTTCGGATCGTAAGTCCAGAACTGGTTCACCTCGGGGATCGTGTCCACGATCGTGTTCACCAGCCTGCCGTCCTTGCGCTCGACTTTGCGGATGTAAATCGTGAGCACGGGCTTACCGTATTCGTCGATGCGTATCGGGCCGAAGGGGCTTTGCGCGAGGCGCACGTTGTGCAGCGCCCGGACGAACGCGGGCTTGTCCTCGAACTTGCCGTTGATGCTCTTCAATGCCGCTTCGAGGAACAACCCCGCGGTGTAAGTGCCCGCGGTATAGAACCCCGGAATGGTCTTGAACTCGTTCTGCATCGCCTGCACGAAGCGCTTGTTCTCCGGGGTATCGAGCGCGGCGCTGTACCAGCTCGCCGAATAGACGCCGAGCGCTTCGTCGCCCATGTTGCGCAGGACGCCTTCGTCGACCGCGGTCGGGTTGCCGAACACCGGGATTTTCTTCAGTCCATACTCGGCGTACTGTTTGAGGAAGCGCAGGCCGTTGATCCCCGCGAAGCCCGCGTAGACACCGTCCACGTTGCTCTTGATCTGGCCCACATACGAGCCGTAATCGGGAACGTTGAGCGGCGACCACAGCTTCTGCACGATCTTGCCGCCGCTGTCTTCGAACGCGCGCTGGAATCCGGCGGTGCCTTCGTGTCCATACGTGAAGTCGTCGGCGACGGTGGTGATCCGCTTGACGCCGAGCTTCTTCGCCGCGTAGACCCCGAGCACGTGCATCGGCTGTGCGGCGGTGCCGGCGGCGTGGATCACGTAGTCGCTGAGCTTCTGTTGCGCCAGGTCCTTCTGAGCGGCCGAAGTCGGCGTGATCAGCGGGACGCGCGCATCGCGGATGTAATCGTCGATCGCGAGCGCTTCGAACGTCGCGAGCGGGCCGATGATGACGTGCACCTTGTTGCGCTCGACGAGCTCCTGGGTCTTGGTCTTGGCGCCGGCCGGATTACCGCCGGTGTCGGCGATGGTGAGCTCGACCTTGCGGCCCGCGAGCACGTAATTGCGCTCCTTGAGGAAGAGCGTGATGCCTTCCTCCATCTGCTTCCCGCCCGCGGCGAGCGCGCCGGTGCGCACACTGAGAAAGCCGAGGCGTAGCGGCTCTTCCTGGGCGTAAGCCTGAGCGGGGAGCAGGCCGCAGATCGAGGCGACGAGTGTGGACAGCGCGAGCGACAGCCAGTTCTGCGGCATTGGGGCCTCCTGGGAATGGCGTCGCCTGGCGATGGATTCTTATGCGGCGGCGGGAGGCCAATATAGTCCCGCGCTTTCTGCAGTGTCAATCGAGCGACCGGCGCGCCGTGTTAAGCTTTTTCTCCGGTTCTCGGAAGGACACACGGCGATGAATACGCAGGCTGATGCAAAGCGGATGCAGGACGGCACGGTGACCGGCCACGGTCTCTTCATCGACGGCGCCGAAGTGCCCGCGGAGACGCTGGAGCTTCTCGACGTCCTCAATCCGACGACCGCCGAAGTGATCGCGCGTATCGCACACGCCAACGCGAGCGATGTCGACCGCGCGGTGAGGAGCGCGCGAGCCGCGTTCGAGTCGAGCGCATGGGGCGGCATGTCGGTTCGCACTCGCGCGAAGCTCGTCAACAAGCTCGCCGATGCGTTCGAGGCGAATCTCGACGAGCTCTATCACCTCGAGACGATCAACAACGGCCGCCCCGTCAACGAGACCCGCGCGCAGGTGAGCCGCCTGCCGGACTTCTTCCGCTACAACGCGGGCCTCGCGCTGGCGAGGCGCGACTCGGTGATTCCGGTCGAAGGGCCGTATCTGAACTACACGCAGCGCACCCCGGTCGGCGTGGTCGGCAACTCGACGCCTTTCAATCACCCGCTGATGATCATGTGCAAGAGCCTCGGGCCGGTGTTCGCGTCGGGCTGCACGACGGTGGTCAAGCCTTCGGAGTACACGCCGCTCACCACGCTGAGGCTCGCGCAGATATTCACCGAAGCGGGTCTTCCGCCCGGAGTCTTCAACGTCGTGACGGGATTGGGGCCGACGACCGGTAAAGCGCTCTCGGAGCATCCGGATCTCGACAAGTTCGTGCTGACCGGCGGCACCGAAGCCGGGCGCCTCGTCGGCGCCGCGGCGGGGCGCAACTTCGCCCACCAGACCCTCGAGCTCGGCGGCAAGACGCCGGTGATCGTGTTCGACGATTTCGACGTCGACCAGGCGGTCAATTACGCCGCGTTCGGCGCGTTCATCGGCGCGGGGCAGACGTGCATCTGCGCCGCGCGCCACATCGTGCACGAGCGCGTCTACGACGAGTTCGTCGAGAAGCTCGCGGCCAAGGCGAAGACGATACTCATCGGCGACCCGCGTGAGCCTCGCGTGCAGCTCGGCCCGGTGATCTCGGCGCGCCAGCGCGAGCGCGTGCTGAGCTACGTGAAGATCGGAATCGATGAAGGCGCGCGCCTGGTCGCGGGCGGCAAGCCGCCGGACGATCCGGCGCTCGCGCGAGGCTTCTTCGTGGAGCCGACGGTTTTTGCCGACGTCGCGCCGCACATGCGCATCGCGCGCGAAGAAGTCTTCGGGCCTTTCACCGTCGTGCTGCCTTTCAAGACCGAAGAGGAAGCGCTGAGAATCGCGAACGATTCGCCTTACGGTCTCGCCGGCGCGGTGCGCACGAACGACGTCACGCGCGCGCATCGCATCGCCGCGAGGCTGCGCTGCGGCATCGTCTGGGTGAACGACCATCACCGCCTCGATCCCGCCTCTCCGTGGGGCGGCGTGAACGACTCGGGCATCGGACGCGAGTGCGGCACCGAGTCGTGGGACGCGCATTTCGACACGAAGAGCATCATGGTGCGCGTCGACGACCAGCCGTTCGATTGGTACAAGGACACCGCAGGGCAGCCGCGGCTCAACTGAACATGAAACCGTTTTTCACGACCCTGATCCTGACGGCGCTGCTTGCGTTCGACTCGTCGTCCGCTGTCGCGGCCGACAAATCCGAAGCCGCGCGCCAGCCACGCAAGTCCGCACACAAGACATCGAAGCCGGCCCGCCTCTTCGCCGACACGAAGAAGTACATCGCGCAGAACGCGGCCAAGACCGCCAAGATCGTGAAGATCAACGCGGCGAACCTGAAGAAGCGCGTGTCCGCGGAACCCGAACCCGCAGCGAAGGCGAGTAAGGCGCAGCCGAAGGAGGCCGTGAAAACCGACGCGTCGCGCCTGCCGAAGCCGCCCGGATAACGCGGCGCGAGGTTACGCTGCCGATGCGGATCCGCGTCTTACGCGCCGCTGCTGCTCTTCGGGAAAAGATAGGACACGATCGATATCGTCGCTACGCCGACCTGGACGACCGTCGCGCCGATGAGAGACATGAACACGTTAGTCGTGATTACACGGTCGGCCGGCGTCAGGGTCTTGGCACGGAGCAGAACGAGGTCCTCCCTGAAAGCCCACGTGACGAGATCGATGACCGCCCAGTTCAGTCCGACAAAGATCATCCCGATGACCACGACCATGCCTGCACGCGAGATGGTGTCGGCGTTGAGGCCGAAAATCTTCGCCTTGGTGAGCGGATCGATGCCGCCCATCTTCTCCGCTTCATCCGCGATGCTGATGGTTTGGGCGTTCTGCGCCATCGAAGCTCCTACTTGAGCTTGACCGTGAGTTCCTCGTCGCCTTTTTTTATGATCAGCGACCCGTCGGTCCGGGCCGCGTCTTTGGCGATGTTCAACAAGGCCAACGCCTGACGAATGACGTCGGTTTTCGAGGTGACGCCGAGGTGCTCCCTCAATTCCTCGAGCTGCCTGTCCATCTTGTCGTCGACGCTGAAAGTGGTCGGGGGCATGAGCAAAGCCTGGAAAGAGACAAACGAAAATCAATATAGCACTTATTGCGCCGACAGGCGTGGCGCTTTCGGGCGCCTTCGGCTGTCATTGCGGGAGCGCTGTGACCCTTCGACGCAGCTCAGGACAGGCTACGCAATCCAGAGGCGCTCGCAACCCGAACTCCGTGCGCCACGCGATCGCCACGTCGCTGCCGCTCCTCGCGATGACGGCTCTCGCCGCTACTCCACCTTGGCGCCCGACTCCCTGACCACCTTCGCCCACTTGACCACTTCGGCTTTCTGGAACGCGGCGAACTCCTTCGGCGTCGTCGGTGAAGGCTCGGCACCCTGTTCGGCCATGCGCTCCCTGATCTCGGGCAGCCTGAGCGTCTTCACGAGCTCGGTGTTGAGCTTCGTCACGATCGCCACGGGCACGCGCGCCGGCGCGAAGACGCCGTACCAGACGATCACTTCGAAACCCGGCACGCCGGCTTCGATCATCGTCGGCACCTCGGGCAGTTGAAAGTTACGCTTCGTGGTCGTCACCGCCAGCGCACGTGTTCTGCCGCTTCTTACGTAAGCGATCTGGCCCGGCAGGTTGTCGAACATCACCTGGATGTGCCCGCCGATCAGGTCGATGACCGCGGCCGCGCCGCCTTTGTAAGGCACGTGTGAGACTTCGATACCCGTGCGCTTCTTCAGCATCTCCATCGACAGATGCAGCGAGCTGCCGTTGCCTGAAGAACCATAACTGAGCTTGCCCGGGTTGGCTTTCGCCTGCGCGATGAATTCGCTCACCGAGCGCACCGGAAACGACGGGTTGACTACGAGCACGTTAGGCACCGTCGTCACCCGCGAAATCGGCGCGAAGTCCTTCACCGGGTCGTACGGCAGGTTCTTGTAGAGCGACGCGAAAATCGCGCTATATGAAAGCGCGCCGAAGAGGAGGGTGTAGCCGTCGGGTGCCGCTTTCGCCGCGGTGTCGGCCGCGATGAGACCTCCCGAACCGGCGCGATTCTCGACGACGACGGGCTGTCCCAGGGCGTCGCCGAGCTTCGATGCGACGATCCGCGCGATGACATCGGTTCCGCCGCCCGCCGCGAGGCCGACCAGGAGCCGCACAGGGCGCGTCGGATAAGCGTCGGCCGCCTGGACGGTCAGCGGTGCGAGCGCCAGCCCGGAAAGAACGATGACGATCGGGGTCACGTAAGCACGAATTCGGTGCATCGCTGAGTCTCAGGTTTGCGCTTGGTTTGACGACGGCGCTCTGTAGCGAGTGTCTCCGCCTTGTGTTGTTTATGCAAACTTTATGTGTGATTCTTCGTTGCTGCCGTTAGAGCGGAACACCATAAGGGAGGAGACCCATGCGTCTGAAAGCTCTCGCAATCGCTGCAGGTATGCTCGCCTGCGCTGCGTCGTCGCACGCGCGCATCACCAGGGTCGTCATCGACGAAACGGTCCCGGCTTTCTGCAAAGGCGCTGCATGTACGTCGTACGGCGAGGCAGGCCGCTACGAGCAGATCGCCGGCCGCGCGTTCGGCGAGCTCGACCCGCGCGACCCGCTCAACAGGATCATCCAGGACATCGAGCTCGCCAAGGACGCGGACGGGAAGGTGCGCTACGTCGCGTCGTTCGTCATCACCAAACCCGTCGACATGAGCAAGGCGAGCGGGATGCTGTGGCACGACGTTCCGAACCGCGGCAGGCCGCTCGTGCTCGACGAGCGTGAGCGCGAGACCGGTGACGTCGGCCTCGCGAGCGCGTGGCAGGGCGACAACGCGGGCTTCGGTACTGAGCTCGGGACTACGGTGCGGCCGAAGATGTCAGTCGGCGGCAATCACTGGCTGCAGGTCCCGGTCGCAAAGAACCCGAACGGCTCGCCGATCACCGGCCGCGTGTTCGCGAGGATCATCAATCGCTCGGGTGCGAGCGCGCAGCCGCTGATCGTCCAGACCAACCCGGTTCCCTACATGCCGGCGACGCTCGACACGTCGCAAGCGACGCTGGTCTCGCGCGACCACGAATCGATGGAAGGCGTCGTCACCGGTGAAAGGACAATCTCGAGCGCCGACTGGAAGTGGTGCAGCGGCGGCACGTTCGAAAAACCACAACCGTTCGCCGTGAGCTCGTCGAAGGGTGAACAACCAAACACGCTCCCGCTGCAGATCTGCCTCAAAGGCGGCTTCAACGCCGCGAAGCTCTACCAGGTCGTCTACACCGCGAAAGACCCGTACGTCCTCGGCATCGGATTCGCCGCGTGGCGCGACGTCGCATCGTTCTTCAGATACTCGGGAAGCGACGATGCGGGAACCGCGAACCCGCTCGCGGGACGGATCACCTCGAGCATCACGCGCGGCCGCTCGCAGTCGGGGAATTACCTGAGAGGCTGGCTGCACCTCGGCTTCAACCAGGACGAAGCCAAGCGCCAAGTGCACGACGGCATGTGGCCGATCATCGCGGGCCGCAGAATCGCGCTCAATTACCGCTGGGCGCAGCCCGACGGCGTGCTCGAGCTCTACCAGGCCGGCAGCGAAGGCCCGCAGTGGTGGGTGCCGTATCCCGATCAAGCGCGCGGGCTGCCGACGCGCAGCATCCTCGACCGATGCAACGCGACAAAGACGTGCCCCAAAGTCATCGAGCATTTCGGCGCGGCCGAGATCTGGGGTCTCAAGCTCGGCCCCGAATGGGTGGGAACGAGCGCGAAGGAAGACATCCCATTGCCCGCCAACGTGCGCCGCTACTACGTCGCAAGCACCTCACACGGCGGCGGCGCCGGCGGCTTCGACACGAGCCTCCCCAGCGCCGGCGTCAACAAGCCCATTGAATGCCCGGGGAACAACTCGGGTTTCGGCGTGCTCGCCGCCAATCCGATGCCGCACACCGAAACGTTCAGGGCGCTGAGCTTTCACTTCCGCAACTGGGTCATGCGCAACACCCTGCCGCCTCAGAGCCGCTATCCGACGATGCGTGCCGGGCAGTTGGTCGAGCCCACGAAAGCGGCGATGGGGTTTCCGACGATCCCTGGATTGCGTGCTACTGCGCCCGAGCCAGGCTTCATCAACCCGGTGCTCGATTACGACTGGGGTCCCGGCTTCGATCCGAACGATGGATCAGGCGTGCCGATCGACGGACTGCCGCGCATCAAGCGGGTCATCCGGACGCTGGTGCCTAAAGTGAATGCGGACGGGAATGAAGTCGGTGGCGTGCCGGTCGTGCTGCTCGATGCGCCATTAGGGACTTACCTCGGATGGAACATCACCGCGGATGGTGAGCGGCCTTTCCACAAGGGGAAGCTGTGCATGTACGCCGGTGGGATGGTGCCGTTCGCCAGGACGAGAGCGGAGCGGGTGGGTAGTGGGGATACGCGGCTATCGCTCGAGGAGCGGTATACGGATCACGTGGGGTATGTGGCGGCGGTAAAGAAGGCCGCGGCGGGGGCGGTGGGGCAGGGGTTTTTGTTGCAGAGGGATGCTGAGGGGTTGGTGAAGGCTGCAGAGGGGAGTGGGGTTCTGAGATAAAAGACGCACCGGTGGCGGCATGGGAACTTCTGATTTCGGCCAGAGGCAGAGGTTCGGTATCCAGCCTGGCCTGTCGAATCCTTCTACGCTTGTTGCCGCACACGTGGAATCAGTGGCGCGCACACGTCGATGTGCACCTGCCTTCGATCGCATGTCGATTTGGCGCGTCCCGGTTCGACTAGGTCACGAAGGCGAATCCTCTTAACCCTTATGGGAGCACGCAAATGAGCAGGAAAAACGCGGTCTGCCTGTGGTACGACGGCACCGCTTTCGACGCGGCCCGGTTCTACGCGGAGACCTTCCCCGACAGCGCAGTGGGCGCGCTAATGCGAGCACCCGGCGACTATCCGGACGGCAAGCAGGGCGAGCTCCTGACCGTGGAGTTCACCGTGGCAGGCATTCCCTGCGTCGGACTCAACGGCGGGCCGCAGTTCAAGCACAGCGAGGCGTTCTCATTCCAGATCTCGACCGACGATCAGGCGGAAACAGATCGCTTGTGGAACGCGATCGTAGGTAACGGCGGCCAGGAAAGCGCGTGCGGGTGGTGTAAAGACAAGTGGGGCCTGAACTGGCAGATCACGCCGCGGGCCCTTATCGACGCAGTTACCGATCCCGATCGCGCAGCGGCGAAGCGTGCGTTTGAAGCGATGATGACGATGAAAAAAATCGACATCGCCGCGATCGAGGCGGCGCGGCGCGGCTGAAAGCCACGCCCGCCTTTTCATTCATTGTTAAACGTCAGCACTATGGATACCTGCAAATGACACAAGTCACAGTTGAGAGCTTCTGCGTTTCACTTGACGGCTTCGGAGCCGGGCCCGATCAGGACCTGGAGAACCCCCTCGGGGTCGGCGGCAAAGACTTGCCCCAATGGTTCATCCCGACGCGAACGTTCCAGCGCGCCCACGGCGGGAGCGATGGAACAACGGGCCTCGACAATGATTTCGCCGCACGTGGATTCAAGAACGTCGGCGCATGGATTCTCGGAAGGAACATGTTCGCACCCACTCGCGGCCCCTGGGGCGATTCGGACTGGAAGGGATGGTGGGGCGACAATCCGCCCTATCACGTGCCGGTCTTCGTCCTGACTCATCACCCGCGCCCGATCATCGAGATGGAAGGCAACACGACGTTTCATTTCGTCACCGGCGGCATACACGAGGCGCTGGACCTGGCGCGCGAGGCTGCGAACGGCAAGGACGTACGCATTGGCGGCGGGGTCAGTACCGTCCAGCAGTACCTCCGCGCGGGCCTGATCGATGAGCTTCACCTCGCGATCTCGCCGGTCCTGCTCGGACGAGGGGAGCGCCTGTACGAGGGCGTAGACATGCGAGCTCTGGGATACGAGTGCGTGCAATTCGCAGCGTCCGAGAAAGCCGCGCATGTGATACTCCGGCGCCCGAGGAAATGATCCTAACAACCGGCTCCGGCGAAGGGGCCGCTGCTGAATCGGGCCGTTAGACATCACACATGCGTCCGGCCCGAGGCCGGTTCGGTACGCCGCCAGTAGGCGGTCCGAACCCGCACGAACGATCGGGCTCGGCGCTAACAACGGTAAGTCCGGTATCGAGCGGCCGGTTTGGAAAGGTTGACTGTCGCCTTTCGGTCGACAGCCGGGGTTTGCTAACTGCCGGAGTCGGCCATGAGGAGACGGTCGCTGATATTGCCCGGACGACTGCTCTTCGGCCTGAGCTGCCATTCCACCGCGCGTCGTTCCGGTCTGCAATGGATTGCTTAGCTGCCGTTCAGCCGTAAATCGATTCGAACGGCAGCTTCTCAATCGGGCAAACGCGAACTTCCGACGCAAAGGCGAAAGCTGACTTCCCACGCGAGGCACCCGTTTTAGCGTCTCGACCGAAGCGACTGACAGGTTTAGCAGACGCTCCGGAACAACGATGCGCCGACGTTGCGTTGTTCACGCCATTTTTATCCAGGTCAAGAAACCTCGGGTCGCCGTCGTCCTCTCCTTTGCTCTTGACGACGTACGTTGTTCTGATGGCACAGCTATTTGAGGCGTCCGATGAAACGTTTCGTGCAGGGAGAGGACTGAAGCCAAGGGCTATTGTTGCCTGAGCTTCTGCAAGAATTACGTTGCCGAGACGAACCCAGTTCGAGTGGTCGATGTAATCGTCGATGAACTCGATCTCGCCAGGCTGGCCTTTCGGGGTTGATGCGGCGCCCACAGGTAGGCCGGGATATCACCCCGCAGTACTGCTGTTTCCTGCAAGCGGCGCGCGTTTTGCCCGTCATACGGCGCGCGGCGCATCGCGGAGAGCGCCGCGCACCACGTCGATTAGGTCCCTGCCGACAAGCAACGTCAAATCAATGTCATCCTGCGGCGCTCAGATCGGCCATCCTCATCAGGCCACCTGGGCCCAAGTGGCCTCAGTCATCCCGGGACGTTCGGATGATGGGTCGCTCAGCGGTCGAACGCCAGACAAAGCGTCGGCGGTAGACACCGTGAGAAGGCTATGCGAGATTCAGTCGTCTGGCGTGTATGATCGGCGAATCCTGATCAGGAGACCTCTTGCTGAGAGCACTCGGATCCCGCGTACCAAATCGTTAGCTATTCCCGCTAACGAAGTCGGTCCCGGCGGGGCATATTGGCGATGTCGCGTTTCTTAAAGGAGAGGGATTATGAGCAACAGCCTGCAGCAGATCACTGACGCATGGGGCAATTGGGTTGCCGGGCAGTATCCTGGTAGTGGCGGAATTCTCTTCACCGCCAGCACCAACTACGGTGCACAGAGTTTCCTGGACGGGGGTCACCAGTATCAGGTAAGCGCGACGGTCAACGACGTCGTCTACGATCCGTACGCTCCCTCGCCGATCCCGGGCAGCGCGAGCTCGGTCGTCACCACCTATCAGAACGGCACGACGCTCCAGCAGTCGATTACCTACTCACAGAGCGTGACGACGAACCAGGCGTTCAACTGGTCGATCACAGAATCGCTCTCGATCGGCGAGACTGTGTCGGTGAAGGCCGGTCTTCCGGCAGTAGCAGAAGTGACCGAATCGACCACGGTGACACTGACGCTCTCGTCGACGCAGGGCGAGACCAGTTCCACCCAGCATCAGTGGTCCGTGAACTACCCGCTCCAGGTACCGCCGCAGAGCGAGATCGATGCGTCACTCGTGGTCACCACCCAGCAGTACAACATCAACTGGACCGCGACGGTCCAGCTGGTCGGGTGGGTCGCGATCTGGTTCAACAACAAGATCGCGTGGAATCACGACAACGATAACCACTGGTGTTGGTACATCCCGATTGATTTCGTCTTCTCGCAGTGCCAGGCCAACAACATCATCGACACCACCGGTTACCAGATTGGCGGCGGGGGCGTGATCGCGATGTCGCAGGGCACCTTCTCCGGGGGGCAGGGTGTCGCCCAGGCGGTGAAGGTCAACCAGAAGCCATACTCCGGATCTCAGGGGGCACACGCAGAGGCCTCTGCCGCGCCGACGACGTACGTCGTCCCGGTCGCAGGCAATAAGAGCCTCGTCGTCCCAGCTTCCGACTGATCGGCACCCGCAAGCTTCTGCCAGCCAGGCACACCGCGCCCGGCTCGTAGTCAGATCGGCTCAGGCGCGGCAGCCTCCAAGAAACCTCTGGCGTCATCCTGGTGGCGCCAGGGGCGCACGCATCGCGTGAGCGTCACCCCGGACACCAAACTTGGCCGCAGCTCCGGGTACACGTAATGGCAATAACGCTGTCACTGGCCGTTTCTCCACATTGAACAGGTGGCCTCGGTACGCGCGGACATCGGTCGGGGTGACGGCCTTGGGGGTGAAGGTCTCCCCGACCGTCAGGACGAACCAGCCGGCGAAGTGGAGCAGATCCAGCCGGTAGGCATCGCCGGTGTGCGTGGCGAGGTCTCGCGGCGCTCCAGGTCGGCCAGGAAGCGCCCGACCAGGCGATCGAAGTCGTCAGGGCCATCTAGTCGAAGAAGAGGGCGTGAGCTACAGAGGCGACATGGATGCGGATAATCCGTTGGCGTCATTGCAGGCGGCCTCGTGCACCTATCGCATCGCGCTGGGGCCGCGTGCCGGACAGAAGGTGCTGAGCCTGCGAACCATAGCCGGCCGGGACGAGAAAACCACGGCGGCTCTGTGCGCCAATGCGCACGGTTTCAGCCTGCATGCCGGGGTGCGCTGTGGTGCGCATTAGCGCAAGGAACTCGAACGGCTGTGTCGCTACATCACCCGCCCCGCGATCGCCAACGAACGGCTCGAGCGCAATGGCGCCGGCGATGTCGTACTGCAACTGAAAAGCGCCTGGCGCGACGGCACCACGCATATCAAGATGTCGCCGCTGGAATTCATGCAGCGCCTGGCCCCCTTGGTGCCGCGACCGCGCCTGCATCTGATCCGTTTTTCACGGCGTGCTCGCACCCCATGCCGGGCTGCGTGCCGCGATCGTGCCGGGCCCACCGCAGAAACCCGGCGATGACGCGGCCCACCCCGCACATGAAGCACCGGCGCGCATGGACTGGGCGCGGTTGCTCAAGCGCGTGTTCGATATCGACCTCGAACACTGCCCGCAGTGTGGCGGCGACTTCAAGATTATCGCCGCCATCGAAGAGCCTGCGGTGATTGTCAGAATCCTCACGCATCTGGGCTTGCCTGCGCGCGCGCCGCCACGCTCCCCGGCATGAGCGCTGTCTCTCTTTCAGGCCGCCTGATCCTCGGTTTACAGCGGTGCTGCAACGGGCCTGACGATCCCGCTCGGCGCGCGCTCGCGCCAAGCGCTCAGAGTGCCTCGGAGTGAGGCGATTTCGGGACGATGAAGGGTTCGAATAGGCATCGAGCGTGGGAAGTTTTTCCGTAAACACCGGCGCGATTGACCGCTTTCTGGGCCAGCATAGAGTTGCAGACAGTGAAAAGAGGCGTTTAATTTTCCTATTCCCCTTGAAACAACCCTTTGAACAAGAAGCAGAAGCTTTCATTAGACGGGCCAACGCCAGTCGGACTGAAGGCTGTTTCTCGTGTTTTGCAGCACGCATCACCTACTGAGCTTCCAGTAAATGAGTGACAACCGGTTCGCTATGATGTGCGTTAATCGAAGTGCAGATACTTCGAGGAGCGCACATGGCGACCCGGCAATACAAACGAGATCTGAAGGCAATGGAGTTGCGGCGGCGCAAGGGCATGCGGATGCTCAAGCGTGGGACTTCGCAGGCCGAAGTGGCACGCGCGTGTGAGGTCACGCGGCAAACGGCTTCCACCTGGGCACGTATGCTGTCCAAGGATGCGCAAGCGTGGCGGCGCAAACCACTCGGGCGGCCGGCGGCACTCGAGGCGGAGGACTTGAAGCGCCTCTCAAAGCTGCTGCTCGACGGTGCGATCGCCAATGGGTTTCCCACCGAAGTGTGGACCTTGGCGCGAGTGGGCAAACTGATCGAACGCGAGTTCGCCGTGACATACAGCGTGGCCAACGTCTGGCACGTGCTGCGCGCTCTGGGCTTCTCGAGCCAGCGGCCGACGGGTCGGGCCATCCAACGCGACGAGCAGTCGATCAAGACCTGGCGCACCAAGCGTTGGCCGACGCTAAAAAAAAGTCCGAGCGAGAGGG
>JAQGNC010000132.1 GCA_028292065.1 Betaproteobacteria bacterium | reverse complement strand
CGACGCCGGCGTTACCGGTCGCCCACAGCTTGGTGTAGAAGTCCTTTTGCCCATGGATCGCAGCACCGGAGATGCCGACGATCACGTCGCCTTTCTGCAGCCCGGCGTCCTCGGCCGGGCTTTCGGGCGAGACGCGCGTCACGATCAGGTTCCCCTGCACTTCCTGCGTGTTCACGCCGAGCCACGGGCGCGGTTTCGCCGTCGATTTGCCGTTCGCGACCATGTCGCCGAGGACCGGCTTCACCACGTCGATCGGGACGAACATGTTGCCGGGGATGTTGGCGCTGGTGCCGAGCGCATCGCCGACGACCAGCGAGCCGATGCCGAGGAGCTTCCCTTCGCGCGACAGCAGCGCGGCGCCCTGCCAGTTGACCGTCGCCGGGGCGGTATAGATGGCTTCGTCGAGCAGGTATTCCCAATAACCCACGAAAGGCCGCTTCGACACGACGTACGCCGGAGCGACGCCGTCGAAGCCGACGATCAGCACGAGCTCGCGCTCGGCGATCGGGCCCGACTCGCCCATGTCGACCGGCTTGACCGGCAGCGGCGTGAGCGCTTTGAGGAGGGCCATTCCCGTCGCGTTGTCGTAGCCGAGCACCGTCGCGGGGAACACTTTGCCGTCGGCGGTCGAGAGCTCGACTTTCTCGGCTTCGGTGATCAGATAACCGATCGTGAGCACCAGGCCGTTGCTGTCGATGACGACCCCGGTGCCTTCGCGCGCGGCCCCGAGCGAGCGCGAGCTGCGCGCGTCGCGCACCGCCTGGGTCGTCACTTTCACCACCGACAGCGAGTCGACCGTGAGCTGAGGCTGACCTGCGACGGGCGCTCCCTGTGCGGCGAGCACCTGAGTGCACGCGAAGCCCAGCGCGGCCGCGGCGAGAACCAGGAGCCCGCGAGCGGCGGTCAGCGGACGCGAAATAAACGGATTCATGAGTACTCTCCAGGAGAGCGTTGTGAGTGGATGCAATGCAGCAAACAGCTGACATCCTACGACGATTCGGCGCACGGCATAAGACGAAACTGCGCGGACGACGCGGAAGTCGACGCCGGGAATAATCGCGTGCGGCTCAACGTGGCATTGGTCGCACGCTCCGGCGGTACAATGGTCCTCGCAACAGCGTCACCCGCCCGCAGGGCGTCCGAACCGAAAACGATCGAGCGGCAGGATAGAAAAACCGCGCCCGCACGCATCGACGATTTCGAATTCAGCAATCGGTATGCCCTCGCCGAACGTCCGGCCGGCGCGCCGGGGTGATCCCCATACGCATCGTATTTACTCGGAGGAGAACCACGTGGAACTCGGACTGAAAGGTAAAGTCGCCGTCGTCACCGGAGGCACCGAAGGCATCGGCAAGGCCACCGCGCTGCTGCTCGCGCGGGAAGGCGCGACGGTCGCGATCTGCTCGCGCAACCAGGCGCGTGTCGACAGCGTCGGCGCGCAGCTCAGGGAAACCGGCGCACAAGTGCTCGCCTTGTCCGCCGACATGGGCAAGGCCGCCGACATCGAGCGCTTCATGCAAGCGGTCGTCGACCAATTCGGCCGCATCGACATCCTCGTCAACAACGCCGGCACGTCCAAGCGCGGCGCGTTCCTGGAGTTGACCGACGAGGAGTGGAGCGCCGATATCGAGCTCAAGGTCTTCGGCGCGATCCGCTGCTCGCGCCTCGCCATCCCGCACATGAAGAAGAACGGCGGCGGGCGCATCGTGAACATCACGATCTCGAGCGCGAAGCAGCCCGGAGCGGGGTCGTATCCGACGAGCGTGTCGCGTGCAGCAGGCCTTGCGATCACCAAGGCGATGTCGAAAGAATTCGCCGCCGACAACATCCTCGTGAACACGGTTTGCATCGGCAAGATCAAGTCGGGCCAGCACGAGCGGCGCTACAAAAAGGAAGGACTCACCGCGGACGAGTATTACGCCAAGGCGGCCAAAGACATCCCGATGCAGCGCGTGGGCGAAGCGGAGGAAGTCGCAACGGTCATCGCGTTCCTCGTGTCCGACGCCGCAAGCTATGTCACCGGCACCAGCATCAACCTCGACGGCGGGATGTCGGGGGTGCTGTGAGGGGCACGGCCGGTAAACGCCAAAGAGGGAAACCAAGGTTTCCCTCCTTGAACCTCCTTTCCTTCGGCTCGCTCGCGCTCGCGATCCTCGCTTCAGGATGGGCGACGGGCGCGGTTGCGCAGAGCTATCCGTCGAAACCGGTGCGTTTCATCGTGCCGTTTCCGCCGGGGGGCGGTAACGACACGATCGCGCGCCTGGTCGCGCAGAAGCTGAGCCTCGCACTCGGACAGCAGGTCGTCGTCGACAATCGCCCCGGCGCCGGCGGCACGATCGGCGCGGAAGCCGCCGCGCGCTCGGCGGGCGACGGTCACACGCTGTTTCTCGCCGGGGTCGCGACTCACGGCATCAATCCCAACCTGCGCAAGAAGCTGCCGTACGATGCGCTCAAGGATTTTGACGCGGTGAGCCTGATCGCCTCGGCGCCGCTGCTCGTCGTCGCGCATCCCTCGCTCCCCGCCCGCTCGGTGAAGGAGCTCGTCGCAGTCGCGAAAGCGCGCCCCGGCCAGATCAACTACGCGTCCAACGGCGCAGGCGGCTCGTCGCACCTCGCGGTCGAGCTCTTCGACATGATGGCCGGCGTGAGGCTCACGCACGTGCCCTACAAAGGCCTCGTGCCGGCGCTGACCGATTTGATGTCGGGTGAAGTCCAGGTGATGTTCTCGAGCGCGGTCGCCATGCTGCCGCAGGTGAAAGCGGGGCGGCTGCGCGCGATTGCGATGACCGGGGCGAAGCGCTCGCCCGCGATACCGAACATCCCGACGGTGGCGGAATCGGGGCTGCCGGGTTACGAAACCGGATCGTGGTACGGGGTCGTCGTGCCTGCCGGCACGCCGAAGGGCGCGATCGACAGGCTTTCGAAAGATATCCAGACGATCGTCAGGTCGTCCGAGGTCACCGCGAGGCTCAACGAGGAAGCGGTCATCCCGGTCGGCAGCACGCCGGACGTTTTCGACCGGCACATCCGCTTTGAGCTCGCGCGCTGGGCGAAAGTGATCAAGGCCGGGAAGATCGAGCTCGAGTGACGCGGGAGGACGGCGGCAGCCTAGGCCGTGCGCGCTTTTATTGCTAGAATTGCGCCTTCCCCGCCGCTTTAGCTCAGTTGGTAGAGCAACCGCTTCGTAAGCGGTAGGTCGTCTGTTCGAGTCAGACAAGCGGCACCACTCTCGCTGCCTTCACGACGTGCAAGGCTACCTTCGTGCTCCGGTCTGCAGTAGGCTTGTGACACAGACGTAACCGGAGGCCGCGATGGAAATGAACAGCATTCCGCCAGACAGCAGGCGAGCCGTCGACCTCGAGGCGGTGCAGAAACTCGTGAGCGCGCTCGAAGCCGATCTGTCGCGGTTGCGCGACGGTTCCGGCGACGTGCAAAAGCTGCGCGACGAAGTCGATGCCCTGAAGGACCTGCTGAACGCGCCGGCGCCGGCGCAGCCTCCGGTGCGTCACGCGCTGCACGGCGTGCGCACCACGCTCGATCGCGAGTGGGGCACCGCGAAGTCGGAGGCCTTCACCGCGAGCCGCTACGTCGCCGAGATCGGTCGCATCCTCGGGCTGTAAGCGCGCGAGGCGCGCCTCATCCCTCCGCCCTCACCCCTCATCCCTTCGAAGCCCCGCCCATCCGATCGCTGCGACCGCTCATCCGGGTAGCGGGGTTTTCATGACGCAGTTCACGGCCGGGATCGCCACACCGGACTATCGTTCGCCCGTCGACGACGGAGGGAACGATGCTTTCCGACAAGAGTGACGACTTCTGGTGTCCGCTGGGTGAGCAGTCGCACGAGCGGCCGGGCAAGCGCATCAGCACGACCATGACGCCTGCGGAATGGGCTGCGCTGTCGCGGCTCGCGCTCGGCGAGTGGCTGTCCGACGCGCAAATCGCGCGGCTGCTGGCGCTCGGCCTCGTCGAGCTCGCGTTCGGGCAGGCGCTGTTGACCCGACTCGGCCGCGCGACCCTCGGCACGAGCGAGTAGGCGGCATTCGTGACTTTTGTCTCGTACTGCGGCGCAAACCCCGCTTCTCCGGCAGGCGCTCACGCCACTGGTTCCGCAGAGCGCGCCGCCCGTCGGAACCCGCTGGCGAACCACGCCGAGCGGCTGCAGAATGCGGCCGTCATGTCCCCATCCCTGCGCACCGCCGGCTTTACCCTGATCGAGCTGATGATCGCCGTCACGGTCATGGCGATCCTCATCGGCATCGCCGCACCGTCGTTCACGGCGTGGGTCACTACCGTGCGCGTCACCGGCCAGGCCAACGATCTGTTCTCCGACCTGCTTCTCGCACGCAGCGAAGCGGTCAAGCGGGACGTCCAGGTCACTGTTTGCGCCAGCGCGAACGGAACCGATTGTGACGGCGCCGACTGGAGCCTCGGCTGGGTCGTCATCGTCGATGCCGACGGCGACGGCAAGAAGGACGGCGCAACCGACGCGAGCCTGCTCAAACGCGCCGAGAAGTTGACGGGCGACAGCGTGCTCACGAGAACCGATGCCGGCGGCAGCTCGGGAACGGGGCGGATGGGGTTCGGCCCCACCGGGGTACCCGTGGGAACCGTCGCCGGCGGCAGTGCCTTCAAACTGTGTCCCGCTGCGCGGTTCATTGTGGATCCGGCGAAGGACCTGGCCGCGCGCGCGATCAACATTTCGCCCACGGGGCGAGCATCGGTAGTCAAAACGACCTGTTAATCAGCCATGCATACTCTCAAACAGCGCCGCGGCGCATCCGGCTTCACGATGCTCGAGGTCCTCATTTCGATCGTGGTCATCGCTTTCGGACTGCTCGGCGTCGCGGGCCTGCAGGCCTTCGCACTCAAGAACAACCAGAGCGCGAGCCAGCGCTCGGTCGCGACGGTCCTCGCGACCGACATGATCGATCGGATGAAGGCGAACTCTAAAGCCGCTACCGACGGTTTTTACAACGAGACGAGCGGCACCGGCGTCACGCCCGCCAGCGTTCCCGGTTGCCTGGCGGCGTCGGGGTGCGCGAGTCCGCAAGAGCTTGCGGCGAACGACCTGTTCGAATGGAAGGCACTGGTCGCGGCGGCGTTGCCCAACGGCGTCGGCATCGTCTGTCTGGACGACTTCATCCCCGACGGGGCCACCACGGGTCCGACGGATCCCAAGTGCAGCAACACCGGCAATCAGCTCGTCGTCTACATCTGGTGGAGAGACGACCGCACGCGAAGCAACACGACGGCCACGGTCTCGCGCTTCGCGACTCAGTTCCAGATATGAGATCGCACCAAACACGCCGCAGCGACGGCTTCACCCTCGTCGAGCTGATGGTCGCCGTCACCATCGGGCTTTTGCTCACGGTCGCGGTGGCGCAGCTTTTCGTCGGAAGCCGACAGAGTTACGCGACGACGGACGACGTGGCGAGGATGCAGGAAAACATGCGCTTCGCGCACGACGTGCTGAGCCGCACGATTCGAATGGCGGGCTATATGGGTTACGCCGGTGGCTCCACGGTAACGGTCGAAGATGTGCAGGGCATCTTCGCCCCGCCGAGTCTCGCCCTCGACGGCACGGACGGCAACGCCTCCATCACCAACGTCACGACGCCCGACACGCTGATCGTGCGCTATCAGGGTACGGGCGACATCGCGGGTAATCCCGACGGCGCCACGCTCGATTGCCTCGGCACGCCGATCGGTCCGCTCGCGATGGCGACCAATATCTTTTCGATCGTCACCGACGCCGCGGCGAACACGGCGGCGCTCATGTGCCGCACGTCGCCGGGAGGTCCCGACGTGGTGATCGTCAGCGACGTGGAAAACATGCAGGTTCTGTACGGAGAAGAGACGAGCGTCTTCCCGGATTTCACGGCCGACCGATACCTGCCGCGCAACATGGTGACGGACATCGACCGCGTGGTGAGCCTGCGCATCGCGCTGCTGTTTCGCACCCCGAACCTGAACGTGCGCAGCAATGCCGATACGACGGCGTATCAGCTCCACGGCGGAACGCTGCCGGCCAAAACCGGCGTCGAAGCCACTCGCATCCGCCGTGTCCTGACCATGACGATCGCTTTGCGCAATCGTTCACCCTGAAGAGTCCTGCGATGAAACACAAATATCCCGGCGGCGAACGCGGAGCGGTCCTGATCGTGTCGCTGATATTTCTGGTCATATTGACGATGCTCGGTGTCACCGCGATGAGCAGCACGACGTTCGAGGAACGGATGGCGGGCAATGCGCGTGACGCATCGATCGCACACCACGCCGCCGAAGCGGCGCTACGCGAGGCGCGCGACGAAATCCTCGATCTGCCGACGCTGCCGAAGAGCCGGCACCTGGCCATGTCCTCGTTCAGCCTTCCGCCCGTCGACAACACGGGTAAGTGTGCCGACGGCGGGGTGTGTCAATCGCGGCAAATCCTGCTCGCGGACCCGGCGATCAACAAACCCGTCACCCTGCCCGAAATCCCGGCCAACGTGGACTGGACGGAGAACGACAACCAATCGACCGGCACGACTGTGCCATACGGCACATGGAGCAATGCGCAGAAGCTCGAGGTCTCGAGAAAGCCGAGATACACCATCGAGCTTTTTTGCGCGCCGATGGCGTACGAAGGACCGAGCGCGGATGTCCTGTGCAGGCTTTATCGCTTTACCGCGGTGGGCTGGGGCAAGAACCCGAACACGCAGGTGACGCTGCAGGAAACATATCTGAAGGACAAGTAGCCTTCCGAATATTGGAGCTCTTATGAATATCGAGATCAAACGCAGGCTGAACCAGGCGGTCACCGCGGTCGCCCTCTTCTGCACCGTCGTGCAGCCGACGTACGCGCTGACGCTCGCGACCCAGCCGCTCTTCCTCGGCCCGGCAGTACCACCACAGGTAATGCTGACGCTCTCGAAGGATCAGCAGCTCTACAAGAAAGCCTACAACGACTACAGCGATCTCGACGGCGACGGCGATCCTGAAACAACCTACAAGCACTCGATCACGTATTACGGGTACTTCGATCCGATCAAGTGCTATGCGTACACGGCGGCGAACCAATTCGAGCCCGTTTCGATCACGACGTTTACGGTGCCGGACCCCTCCAAGACGCCTGCCGCGAGCAAGCCGGGATCGGCCTACTGCGACGACAGCACCGGCCGCTGGAGCGGAAACTTCCTCAACTGGATTTCGATGTCGCGCATGGACGCGGTGCGCAAGCTCCTGTACGGCGGTCTGCGCCAGGTCGATTCGCAGACCGACACCGTGCTCGAACGCGCTTTCATACCGACCGATGCGCACGCGTGGGCGAAGTACTACAACGGAACGGACATCGCGAAGCTCACGCCGTTCACCACCACGGTGACGACGCCTGCGGACAACAACGAGACGACCACTTCCAATGTTCTGATCGAGAAAAAAGCCCAGGATCTGCAGATCAATTTCTCGGGCGCGCTCAATTACGTCGCGCTCGGCGACCAGCTCAGGATCCAGATCCGCAACAAACCGACCCAGTACATGATCGGCGCGGTGATGGCGATCGCGAACTCCAACAAGAGGATCACGGTCCGCATCGATGCCGCAGGCGTATCCGGAGAAGGCAATTCGGACAGCGACTGGACGGTGACCAACCTCAGCACCACCGGCATCTCGTTCTGCAATCTCACGCCCGGCACGAGCGGGCCATCACAGTCGAACACGAACGCGCCGGTGATCAGGGCCGTCAAGGGCAATTTCGCGCTGTGGAACGCGAACGAGCTGTGGCAATGCCAATGGTCCGAGGATCGCAATTTCCTCCAGGTCAGCTTTAACGGGGTTCGCAGCAACGGCAATCAGGCATCGCTCTCGGAGATCAATGCCAGCGCCGAAAATCCTTCGCGCGCGGTGCACGGGCTCGGCGGCAGCGGCACGACGCAGGGACAATACGTCGCGCGGGTGAAAGTGTGCGTCAGCGAGGCCTTGAGGGGCAGCGAGAACTGCCGACAATATCCCAAGGGGAATCTGAAACCTATCGGCCTGCTGCAGCAGTTCGGCGACGACAACGGGATCTACTTCGGCCTGATGACGGGCAGCTATACGAAGAACATCTCGGGCGGCGTCCTGAGGAAGAACGTCGGCACGTTCACCGATGAAGTCGATGAGACTACTTACGGCACGTTCACCAACGTGAACGGCATCGTCTCCACTCTGAACAAGATGCGCATCTACGGTTACGACTACGGCGGCGGCACTTACCTGCCTGCGTCCCCGGCCGGCGACAACTGCACTTACCAGCTCACGAGTATCACCGAGAATAACTGCACGAGCTGGGGCAATCCGATGTCGGAGGTTTTCTACGAAGCCATACGGTATTTCGCAGGCGCCAACCCGACGCCCGCATACACCTACACCTCGAGCGGCTCCAAGGATGCTTCGCTGGTCGTGCCTACCGGCGCCCCTGCCGGGTCGGTTGCGGGCCTGCCTCTGCCGGCGTGGAAGGCGCCGATCAGCCAGGCCAACGTGTGCTCCAAGCTGAACGTCCTCGTGTTCAACGCGAGCGTCTCCGGCAGCGACGACGACCTCGGTAACACCGTGGGCGTCAACACCACGAAAACGGCAAGAGAGCTTACGAACGCGGTCGGCGACGCCGAAGGCATCACCAACGGCAGCTATTTCATCGGCAAGCGCACGACCGACAGCAGCGCCGCGGCTGGTTTCGAGCTCTGCACTGCGAAGACCGTGACCGCGCTGGGCGACGTGTCCGGGATCTGCCCTGAAGGGCCTACGCTCGGAGGCTCGTATCTGCTCGCAGGCCTCGGGTTCCAGGCACGCTCCCAGCCGATACGCAGCGACCTGAATGCCGCAGGCGATCCCGACGCCCTGAAAGTCACGTCGTACGGAATACAACTCGCAACGAACACGCCGCAGCTCACGATACCGATCCCGGGCAAGCCCGGCCAGAAAGTGGTTATCCAGCCCACTTACCGGCTGGACCTCGGTTCCGGCAATTACGGCGGCGGATCGATCGTCGACATGAAATACGTCCGTCAGGGCGTGAATGGATCGATTGCAACCGGCAAGGTGTACATCAACTGGGAAGACTCCGAGCAGGGCGGCGACTACGACCAGGACATGTGGGGCACGCTCGAATGGACCCTCAACGGCGCCACGAACAAGCTCACTATAACGACCTATGCGATTTCCGCGTCGAGCGTGAACCCGCAGGGGTTCGGATATACCGTCAGCGGAACGACCCAGGACGGGCCGCATTTCCACTCCGGGATTTACGGCTTCCTGTTCACCGATCCCACGGGCGTCAGGGGCTGCGTGACACGCTGCCGCCACCCGACGGACCCGAACGCCACGCCGCTCAGCCAGACCGGGCCGCAGTCGTGGACTTACGACATCGACACGTCGAAAGGCGCGGCGAACAGCCTGAACGATCCGCTGTGGTATCTCGCGAAGTACGGCGGCTTCGAGGACAAGAACCACGACGGCAAGCTCGACGCCGGCGAATGGGATTCCAAGGACAACGTAACCGGCAAGGTCGGCACGGCAGACGGCGTTCCGGACAATTACTTCCTTGTGACCAACCCGCTGGGGCTTGACGACGCATTGCGCAAGGCGCTGCAAGCGATCAGCGCGACCGGGTCGGGATCGGCCGTCGCGGCGAATTCGACCTCGCTCAACGCCGGTGCCGCGGTCTTTGCCGCGCGCTTCAATTCGAACGACTGGAGCGGCGAGCTGGCGGCGTCCGCTCTGAAAAATGACGGGACCCTCGACGCGCAACAGTGGGAAGCCGGGCAGCTGCTGCCGGCGCCGGACAGCCGAGTCATCCTGACGTATCTGAATAACGGCACGGAGCGCAAAGGAGTGCCTTTCCGCTGGCCTTCTGCGACGCCCAACCCGAACACCGACATCGGCCCCAGCTTGGTGACGGCGCTCAACACCATGCCCGAAAATCCCGTTACGCAGGACGGGCGCGGAGCGCTGCGCCTCGCCTTTCTGCGCGGCGACGCGTCGAATGAAGGCACGACGACGAATGCGTTCCGCCCGCGCCCGCGGTCCAAGCTCGGCGACATCGCGAACTCGAGCCCGGTGTTCGTGCCGGCGATACCGAACGATGCGGTGCTCGATTCTTCATACAAGGCTTTCCGCGACGGCTTCATCAAGCAACCCCGCACGCCCATGGTGTACGTCGGCGCCAACGACGGCATGCTGCACGGATTCGTGGCCAGGGTCCCCGGGGGCGGGAGAGAAATGCTCGCGTATGTGCCGAGCAAGACTTTCCCGAACCTGAACCAGCTCACGAACAAGAGCTACGTCCACCGCTACTACGTCGACGGCTCGCCCACGGTGAACGACGCCTTCGTCAACAACGGTTGGAAGACCGTGCTCGTC
>JAQGNC010000128.1 GCA_028292065.1 Betaproteobacteria bacterium | reverse complement strand
TCAATGAGGCCATGGCCATCAGCCATGGATAACTCGGCGGTGAAGAGCGTGACCTCCCCTGGCTTAGTGCTTCAATGAGGCCATGGCCATCAGCCATGGATAACTGCTCCTACCGAAATCAACAGCGAAACAGCCACTTTCGTCGATGTTTGCGAGACCTCGCTGTCGAAGAACAAAGCAAGGCGCGAGCGCGGGCTGCCTCGCGCCTTGCTTAACCTGAAATCCCATATTGTTAAAGAGCTTAGGAGCTGCGAGCGCTCTACCCGGGAGCCTGTCGCATCCGAGCGCTCGCGTCGGCAGGGCGAGTTAAACGATGACGGGTTCGCGCGCGACCGGAGTGAATGTTTTACCCAGGCTGACCACTCGCGGGACTACCCGCTCGGCGGGGCCGAGGTCGAGCAGCACGAGGTGGTCGTCCTTATGGTGGATGATCCCGTCGAGAAGGGCAATGAGCTCCGCGTGCTGCTGCGCGGTCAGGCGGCACTGGAAGACCGAGAGCTGCAGCCACTCGCCGTATCCCTTCATCAGGCGAAATACGCGGCGCCAGCGCTTCGGCTCTCCGATGTCGTACGAAACGATGTACAGATGTTCGTCGGTGTACATGTTCATCTCGTCGTGAAGTTGGGGTAATCGGCGATCTCGCCGAGCAGATGCCGCGCGAGCAGGCGGGCTTGCAGCTCGAGGAGCCGACGGTAGCTGAGCTTGTATCCGAACAGGGGATGGGTCACTTCCTGCGACAGGCGGCGCTCGAAAGTCCCGATGAAGCGCTTGCGGCCGTCCGCGGTCAACGCGACGCTTCCCGCAGCGCTGAGAAAATCCGTCGGGCGGATCTCGCCATTGTTGATCGCCTGGATGACGCTCGAGTCCGCGATCAGCGGACGAAACGGCTCCATCATGTCGAGAGCGAGCGCGGGGCGTCCGTAGCGGGGCTGATGATAAAAACCGCGATAGGCATCGAATCCCACGGCGGTCAGCGCGACGGTCCACGTTCGCACGAGCAGGGAATACGCGTAAGAAAGCATGGCGTTCACCGGGTCGGTGGGAGGACGCCGGTTGCGCGTCGTGAAGTCGAAGCGCAACGTGTCGGTATCGCTGTCCTGCTTGATCATCGCGGAGAAGTTTCCGAAATAGCGGGCCGCGGCCAGGCCTTCCGCGCCGAGCAGCTCGGGCAGGTCCCGCGCACGTTGTGCGAGCCGCGTATCCTGCTGAAAGCGTTCGACCAGGTCGTCGACTCCTTCGGGGCGTTTCCAGTTGCGTCTGAGCAGCGTTCTCTGGTTCTGTATTTTCGCGATGACCAGCCCCTTGGCGAGGCGCAGGCACGCGGCGGAGTCGAAGCTGGCACGGTACTGCGCGGCGCGTATCTCGACGTTCTTGTGGCCGGTGCCGATGGTATGCCCCATGAACCAGCCGCCGAACGAGTGCCACGAGATCGGAATCTCGCGCGCCATCAGCTCGTGCAGCGTCGGGGTCGTCACGTAGATGTTGCCCAGCAGGACGAGCTGTGAGACCTCCATCAGCCGCGCGGTCTGCGCGAGCTTGTCGTCGATCGAAATCTCGAGCGTCTCTCCTTTTTTGGCGACCTTGCCGCCGCGCGCCTGAACGTAGACCGGAAGGGCATCGTCGCGCGCGACGAAGAGCGGCCTGGGCGGTGTCTGTTCCCTCTTGAGGAAGTTCACTTCATCGGGCAGGCAGATGCTGACCAGCGAACACCGCGGACATTTCGGGCTGTCTTCCAGAGGCGGCGGTATCGTCCCTCCCGCGGCAATCAGCCGCAGGCCGTCGATCGCGTTGCGCGTCAGCGCGCGCAGTTCTTCGTCGAACGGGATGCGCACGCGCTCGCGGCTTTCGACAAAGTAGAGCACGCCTTCGTCGCAGCGGTAGCCGTGTTCCTCGAGGATGAGACCCTGTACGCAAAGCTGCACGCGCTCGGGCTCGTATGCGCCCTGCGGCACGTGCGGCCGTTTGCCGCGCTTGTAGTCGACCGGCGTGACCACGTCGCCTGCGCCTTCCACCAGGTCCATCTTTGCAATCAGGCCGAGGCGGTTCGACGACAGCGTGATCGAGCGGGCATGGACGCGTTCGCCCTCTTCGGCAGCGGCGGGATCGGGCAGGTCGCCGCCCGGCTTGTCGACCTTGCGATGCGCGTAGCGCCCTTCCACGGTGTCTGAGGAGTCCGACCACTCGCCCTGCACCCATTCGAGATACGCGAGGCGAGGACAGTACTGGTACTCGTTGACCATGCGCGCCGGAAGCAGCGGCAAATCTCCCGATAGCTCAGGGAAGGGGAGCGGCAGCTCTCTCTGGACCTCGTCCATGATGCGTGTCCTCCAGCGCTAGGGAATAGCCAGGACCTTTCCAAGCGACTGCACGGCGGCCGTCACGTGCGTATAGCCGATCCGCTCCTGCTCCAGGCGCACGCCTACGCCCAGGCGGTCTTCGCGCAGGTCGTCATAGAGCGCACGCTCCTCGTCATCGAGCCCGGCAAGCTCTCGCAGGCATCTGCAATCAGGGGCTTCCGTGCTCCAGAAGCCGGAGTGCGCCATCAGTGTTTCACGGTCCATGAGAAGCGAGCGCACATCGGGCAGATGGCCGCGCAGCCGACTCAGGATCGCGAAACCGTGTGTGTCGATGTCGCCCCAGTAATGAATCGGCGTCGTGCGCAGCCATGGCACGGATGCAAGCCGGTCGATCGCATAACCGCCGCCGAAAAGCGCCAGCGTCGCTTCCGAGTGGGGCAGGGTGAGAAAATTGATCTTGTTCTCGGTGACGAGCACGCGCGTGCACGGCGGCATGTAAGCCGCGAGCTGGGACAGCGGCACCGCGGCGTCGCTTATGCAGCCTTCGAGCGCCATCGCCGGGTCGAGCCAGCGAAAGCGAATGACCGGTTCCTCGTGGCGCAGGCCGAAGCGCCGTTCGAAGCCGTTGTCCGCGAGCCCGCGCGCGGTGGTGGCGTCGATCGCGTCGGGCGGCAGCAGACGTTGCAGCCAATCGGCCAGCACGCCGCGATAAGCCTCGACGAACTTGCTGTCGACGCCCGGAATACCGAGCTCGCGTGCGTAGCGCATCGGGCGCGGGTGCGCCTGGAAGTATTCGGCGACGGCCAGCAGTTGCGGTATCGCGTCCTCGTGCTCCAGCG
>JAQGNC010000036.1 GCA_028292065.1 Betaproteobacteria bacterium | reverse complement strand
TACGGTTTTTCGCCGGCGACCCGCGTGTTCGAAGCGGCGGGGGCGGGCGCGTGCCTCATCACCGATGCGTGGGAAGGCATCGAGTTGTTTCTCGAGCCCGACGCCGAAGTGCTCGTCGCGCACAGCGGTGAGGCGGTCGCCGAGCACGTGTCGCGACTCTCGCCCGCTGACGCCAGGCGTATCGGCGGCGCGGCGTACGCGAGAGTGATGGCCGAGCACACCTACGCCCACCGCGCAGCGCAGCTCGAAGCGCTTCTCGAGGGACGTCACGCGGCCAGCGTCGCGGGGCTTGCGGCATGAGCGCCCCACGGCTGCGCATCGTCATCGTCGGCCTTTCGATCACGTCCTCGTGGGGCAACGGTCACGCCACCACGTATCGCGGCCTCGTTCGCGAGCTCGTTCGCAACGGACACGAGGTGCTTTTTCTCGAGCGCGACGTGCCGTGGTACGCGAAGAACCGCGATCTTCCCGAACCGCCGTTCGGGACCACCGCGCTCTACGGCAGTCTCGAGGAGCTGAAGGACCGCCACACCGACGCGGTGCGGGAGGCCGACGTCGTGATCGTCGGTTCATACGTGCCTGAAGGGGTGGCGGTGGGCGACTGGGTGCAGACGCAAGCGCGCGGCGTGAAAGCGTTCTACGACATCGACACGCCGGTCACGCTCGCGAAGATCGCGCGCGGCGACTACGAGTATCTCGCGCCGTCGCAGATCGCCGGCTACGATCTTTACCTGTCTTTCACCGGCGGGCCGACGCTGCATCGCATCGAGCGCGACTACGGCTCGCCGATGGCTCGCGTGCTGTACTGCTCGTTCGACCCCGAGCTTTACTATCCCGAGACCCAGCCGCTCGCGTGGGACCTGGGCTACATGGGGACTTACAGCGACGACCGCCAGCCCACGCTGAACGCACTGCTGGTGGAAGCCGCGCGCGCGTGGAGCGCGGGGCGGTTCTGCGTCGCGGGGCCGCAATATCCCGGCGATATCGCGTGGCCGCCGAACGTCGAGTACACCGCGCACCTGCCGCCGGCCGAGCATCGTGCGTTCTACAACCGGCAGCGCTACACCCTCAACGTCACGCGCGCCGACATGATCGCAGCGGGATGGTCGCCGAGCGTGCGGCTCTTCGAAGCCGCCGCGTGTGCGACGCCGATCATCAGCGATCGCTGGAGCGGCATCGAAAGCGTGTTCGCGCCGGATCGCGAGATCTTCCTCGCGAGCGAGGCTGCGCACGTGCTGCACGTGCTGCGCGAGGTCGGCGAGGATGAACGGCGCGCGATCGGCGAACGCGCGCGCACACGGGTACTCGCCGAACACACCGCTGCGCATCGCGCCGAGCAGCTCGAGTCCTACGCGCTCGAAGCCCTCGCGCGAGTCGCCGCCTGACGCCCATGCGAAAGACGAGCGCACGCAGCCGCGCTCTGCGACGCCGCATCAAGTCACTCGGGCCGTGGTTCCACAACCTGCACCTGCCCGACGGCACCCAGACCCTGCCCGACCATTTCCTCGGCGGCGATTTCCCGACGTTCAAATGGCGCGAGGTCGAGTCTTCCATTCCGAAGCGGCTCAAAGACTGGCGGGTGCTGGACGTCGGCTGCAACGCAGGCTTCTACAGCTTCGAGCTTGCGCGGCGCGGCGCGTCGGTCGTGGGCATCGACGTCGATCCGCACTATCTCGCGCAGGCGCGTTGGGCGTGCGGGGAGCTCGGGCTCGAGGACCGGGTGGAATTCAGGCAGATGGAGGTGTACGAGATCGCGCGATCGAGCGAGAAATTCGATCTGGTCTGGTTCATGGGTGTGTTCTATCACCTGCGCTATCCGCTGCTCGCGCTCGATCTGCTCGCGCAGCGCACCGCGAAGCTGATGATGTTCCAGACACTGACGCTGCCGGGCGATTCGGTGTACCGCCCCAAAGCCGATTACCCGATCGAAGAGCGCACACCGCTGCTCGAAACCGGCTGGCCGAAAATGGCTTTCATCGAGCACCGCTTTTCTTCCGACCCGACCAACTGGTGGGTGGCTAACCACGCGGCAGTCGAAGCGATGCTGCGCTCGAGCGGGCTGCGCGTGAAATCGCGTCCCGGACACGAGATCTACCTGTGCGAACCTGACAGGCGCACGCGCGGACACCGCTCGCTTTATGCGTCGCAGCTGGCGTCGATCACGAGCGTGATGAGCGCGGCGTCCTCGAAATCATAGGGCGAGCGGTGGTGGGCGGTGGTGCTATAGTCGGCGGCGCTATACGCATAACACCACGGAGACAGACCCATGCGACTGGGCATGTTCATGATGCCGCTGCATCCGGCGCACCGCGCGCCTGCGCAGACCCTGCAGGAAGACCGCGAGGCGATCATCCTCGCCGACAAGCTGGGTTTTTACGATGTATTCGTCGGCGAGCACCTGACCGAGAAATCGGAGAACGTCACCAACAGCTTCATCTTCCTGGCGACCGTCATCAACGATACGAAGAACATCAAGCTCGGTACCGGCACGTCGAATCTTTCCCACACGCACCCGACCCTCATCGCGTCCCACGCGGCGATGTTCGACCACCTCGCACGAGGCCGCTTCATTTTCGGTATCAGCCCCGGCGCGCTTTCGTCTGACGCCGAAGCGCTCGGCATGCTGTCGGAAGACCGCAACAAGCTTTTCGCCGAGGCGATCGACGTGATCCTCGCCATCTGGGAGCGCGACGCGCCGTACGACATCGATCTGCCGGGCAATCGCTTCAAGGTGACGACCGCGCAGACGAGCGTCGCCGAAATCGAGCGCGGATCGATGTACAAGCCTTACCAGAGACCGCGGCCCGAGATCGTCGGCACGGTGGTCGCCCCGTTCTCCAAAGGCGTGATTGCGATGGGCGAGCGCGATTTCCACCCGCTGTCGGCGAACTTCCTCCTCGAGCAGTGGCTGCCGAGCCACTGGACGAACTACGCGCAGGGCAAGCAGAACGTGGGGCACGTAGCGGACCCTGCGGACTGGCGCATCGCGCGCACGATCTTCGTCGCCGACGATGACAAGACCGCGCTGCGCTACGGGCGCACCGAACCGGGCAACCCGTATCGCTACTACTGGAAGCTGCTGCTGAAGAAGATGATGCTGTCCAAGCGCCACGCGATCTTCAAGACGCACCAGGAGCAGGACGACAGCGAGCTCACCGAAGACTACATGGTCGACCGGCTCGTCATCTGCGGCTCGGTGAACAAGGTCGTCGACGACATCCTGGCGTTGCGCGAGCGCGTCGGCGATTTCGGTGAGATCGTGTACGCGAACATGGACTGGGTCGACCCGCAGCTCGCGAAGCGCTCGATGGAGCTCATGGCGACCGAAGTCATGCCGCGAGTGAACGCTTCGATCGGCGCATCGAAGGACAAGCGCGGGGCCGACGTGCGCGGCGCGTAGGCGGAAATGCACCGGGCCCGCTTCTCAGCGGGCCCGGTCGCGACGAGCGGAGCGCCTTACGGCCTCGAGTAAATGCGGTTGCCCGGACGCGGCAGCCGGTCCTGAGCCGCTTCGAACACGTAGCCTTTGCTTTGCGCGGCGGCGAGGCAACGCTCGTATTTTTCGTATGAGGCCCGTGACTCGGCGACCACATTGCGGTCGACCGACAGCTGCTGCCAACGCCACCGTGTGTCTTCACCCACAAAAAAACGCCAGATGACTCTCATCGTTACCCTCCTTGGTTCGTCCCCTGAGACGAGGTGGTTTACCGGCAAAGCGTTGCTTCGCCCAATCGGCTGCGCGCAGTGCCTTCCGGGCGAAAGCCGGCGAGCCGTGCGCAGCATAGTCATGCTGCTCCGCAATGCGGACAGCGGTTTTTCTGTCATCACCGGGCGCCCGGAGTGCGGAACCTCAGGCCGCCTGTAGCGGTGGAGGTGAGTGGGACCGCGATGAAATCCAACGGTCCACGGCAGAGCTGACGGGTCAGTAGAGTATTGGGGGCACTATAACACACGGCCGGGGTCCGAGGCGCCGCGGGGTCCACGACGTGGACGCCACGTCGTGGGCTTCTGCGGGCGTGCGCCGTTGGACCGGCTCGGGACAGACTCTGCGCCGCTGGTGGCCGTGGGCGCGATTCGAAAGCACGCAGGACGACGCGCCCCCGCCTGCGGCCGAAGCACCGGCGGTTGCGGCGCACCGCCTTTCGTAGTCCAATTCGCATCGCCATGGATACTGCAGCCAACTTGAAGCCCGGCCTCGCCGGTGAGACCGAAATCGTCGTCGGCACTCGCGACACCGCGCCGCACGTGGGCAGCGGAAAGATCAAGGTGCTCGCCACACCCGTGCTGGTGAGCCTGATGGAAGAGGCCGCGCTGAACGCCGTCGAAGGCCTGCTGCCGCCAGGTCACCAGACCGTCGGCACGCGGCTCGACATCACTCACGTCGCCGCGACTCCGGTCGGGCTGCATGTGATCGCGCGCGCCGAGCTCATCAAGATAGACGGACGCCGCCTCACGTTTCGGATCTGGGCCGACGACGAGCGCGACCGCATCGGCGAAGGCACGCACGAGCGCATCATCGTCGACGTCGCCCGCTTCGACGCCCGAATACTCGAAAAAGCCCCGAAGCGCGCCTGAGGGCCGGCCTGCGGGGCGTCAGGCCGCCTGCGAATCTTGCGCGCGGGTCGTGGTCCTATACTGTGACTACCCCGCCTGCAGCTCGCCATGTCCCGCCACTCACTGATCCATGCAGCCGTTATCGCGCTCACCCTGCATGCGCAGCTCGCGCCCGCGGCCGATGCCGACGTGCAGCGGATGCTCCAGCAGCGCGAGCAGCAGCAGATGGAGCTGCGGCTGAAGATGCAGCAGCAGCAGGATAGGGCGATCCGGCCGCCGTCGGACCCCGCGTCCGATTTTCGGCTGCGGCAGCTCGAGCGCGATCAGCAGCAGCGCCAGCAGCAGGAATTCGACATGGACTCGCGCGAAGCGGCGTCGCGGCCGCAGGGCGCACCGGCGGGCGCAGAGAGGGCTTTCAGGGACAGCCAGGCAGGGCGGGCGGTGCGCAAAGACGCCGAGCAGGAACAGCGCTATCGCATGGAGCGCAGCATCGAGGCGGCACGCCCGGCAGGCGAGCCTGCGCCCGCGCGCTGAAAGCTCAGCGCGGCGGCTCTTCCGAGTCTTCGATCACGGTGTATGCGCCTTCGAGCGGGCCGGCGCGTTTCTGCGCCGCGCGCAGTCGCCGCATCATCCACCACCAGCGCACCGCGATGACGAGCGCGAGCAACGCCCCCGCGACGAGCGCGACCGTGATGAAGAAGAAAGCGAGCGCCGCGAGCGCGACGCCCAGCACCGCGTACGCGATGCGCTTGAGCGGGTTCGCGCCGCCGAGGCGGTAAGTCAGTCTGGGGCTGGAGCTGCGAGCGTTCATGTCCGTTTTCGTCGATGCTGAAGAGATACAGACCACCGCGCGCGCGGCACGTTCAATGCGGCTTCAATAGTCGGCGTTATAGCTTTTGACGATGACGCCGCCCGACTTTTCGTCGGGCTCGAGCGTGAGCAGTCCGCGCGCTTCCGCCTCGTCGAGCAGCTTGCCGAACGAGCGATAACCGTAATAGGACTCGCTGAAACCGGGTTTGCGGCGCTTCAACGCCTGCTTGACCATCGAGCCCCAGATCTTTTCCTCCGACGTGCGCTCGGCGAAAAGCGCTTCCACGGTCTCCATCGCGAGGTCGAGCGCTTCCTGCTTCTTGTCCGGCTCGCCGCCGGCATTTTTCGGCACGGTCCCCGCTTCGGTGACCGGGGTCTTCTTGCCGCGGCTTTGTTTCTTCGCTTTCTCGCGGACGAGGTCGTCGTACAGGATGAATTCGTCGCAGTTGGCCATCAGCAGGTCGGAAGTCGACTTCTTCACCCCGACGCCGATGACCACTTTGTTGTTCTCGCGCAGCTTGCTCACCAGCGGCGAGAAATCGGAGTCGCCGCTGATGATGACGAAAGTGTCGACGTGCGCCTTGGTGTAGCAGAGGTCGAGCGCATCGACGACCATGCGGATGTCCGCCGAGTTCTTTCCGGACATGCGCACGTGCGGGATTTCGATCAGCTCGAACGACGCCTGGTGCATGTCTTTCTTGAAGTCCTTGTAGCGGTCCCAGTCGCAGTAGGCTTTCTTCACGACGATGCTGCCCTTGAGCAGCAGGCGCTCCAGCACCTTGCCGATGTCGAAATCGGCGTATTTGGCTTCCTTCACCCCGAGCGCGACGTTCTCGAAGTCGCAGAATACCGCCATGTTGCGGGTGTTCGGGCTCATTATGGAATTGGGCATTGGTCCTCTGAGTCGGGTGCGCACGGTGCGCGCGAAAAACCACGACTTTTCAGCGCGCGATTGTGACGGGTCCGCGCGGCATTGTCGATGCGCGGGACCGCGGCGCGCGGTCCCGGCGACGGCGTGCGCACCGTGGCCCGATGCTTGCACGCGGCACTGACGCCTGCGGGATTTTTCCGATGGGCGACGAGGTTACGCGCCATGGACACAGACGCATTCGAAAGCCTGCGCGAGCAGATGGTCGAGGAAATAGCCGCCGAAGCTGTGATGACCGCGCCCCACACCGGCACAGCGGTTTTCAGCGCGCGGGTGATGAAAGTGGTCGGCACGGTGCCGCGGCACGAGTTCGTCCCGGTCGAGCTCCAGCCGTACGCGTACCTCAACCGGCCGCTGCCGATCGGTTTCGACAAAACCATTTCCCAGCCTTACATCGTCGCGCTGATGACTGACCTGCTCGCGCTCGGGCCCGACGATATCGTGCTCGAAGTCGGCTCCGGCGCCGGTTACCAGGCCGCGGTCGCGGCGCAGCTCGCGCGCAAGGTCTATTCGGTCGAAATCCTGGAAGAGCTCGCGACCGGCGCCGACCGGCGCCTGAAGCGCCTCGGCTATACCAACGTCGAAGTGCACGTCGGCAACGGCTATTACGGATGGGCTGCGCACGCACCCTATGACAAGATCATAGTCACCGCCGCGTGCGAGCTCATTCCGCCGCCGCTGCTCGGCCAGTTGAAGCCCGGCGGCCGCATGGTCATCCCGACCGGGATACCCGAAAAACAGGCGTTGACCGTCGTGGAGCGCTCGGGCGCGGGACGCCTGTCGACGCGCGACGTGCTGCCCGTTCGCTTCTCGGAGCTGGAAGAACCGGGGGCCGTCGCGGGCGTTGCCTGAAGGCGCTCACGCCGCGCAACTCACGCCGCACCGCGGTTGCGCAACAGCATGCAATGCCGGTACATTCCGGCGCATGGCGAGGCAACCACGCACCACGATGTCGATTTACCTCGTCGTGCTGGTGACCGTGCTCACGCACACCAGTTTCAAAGGCAGCAAGGTCCTGATCTCGCTGTACGCGCTCGATCTCGGCGCCAACCCGCTGTTGATCGGCGTGCTGTTCTCGATGTACTCGGCGTTTCCGGTCGTGCTTTCGGTTTATGCCGGAAAGCTGTCTGACCGCTACGGCTACCGGCCCCCCATGCTCTTCGGAGCCATCGGCCTCACCGGCGGGCTGCTGCTGCCTTTCGCGGTGCCGACCGTGCCGATGCTGTTCGTTTCCGCCACCCTCGTCGGGCTGTGCTACATCTTCTATACGGTGTCGGTGCAGCACCTCGTCGGCTCGATCGGCGACGGCGCTGCGCGCACGCGCAACTACAGCATCTTCAGCCTCGGCGTCGCGCTCACCGCGCTGCTCGGGCCGACCACTGCCGGTTTTGCGATCGATCTCATCGGCCACCGGTGGACCTACCTCCTGCTGTCGGCGCTCGCGCTGGTCGCGGTCGCGGCGCTGGCGCTATTCCCGCAGCTCGTGCGCGCCCCACGCGCGCAGCACAAGCCGCAGGCGGCGCAGGCAGACCATCGCCTCGCCGATCTGGTCAGGGACGCGCCGCTGAGGCGCGCATTGATCGCCGCCGGCATCATCGAGACCGGGCTCGAGCTCTTCAATTTTTTCCTGCCGATCTACGCGCGCTCACTGGGCATGTCCGCGTCGCGCATCGGCCTCATCATGGGAAGCTTCGCGGCGGCGCTGCT
>JAQGNC010000426.1 GCA_028292065.1 Betaproteobacteria bacterium | reverse complement strand
GCTTTTCGAGCGCAGCCGCGAGCTCGCGCCGTATTTCGAGAACGCGGTGCACTCGTTGCGCGAGCTGCCGTTTGTAGCGGACGTGCGCAATCTCGGGATGGTCGCAGGCATCGAGCTCGAGCCCCTCGAAGGCAAGCCGGGTGCACGCGGCTTCGAGACGTTCCTGCGCTGCTTCGACAAGAACGTGCTCATCCGCACCACCGGCGACATCATCGCCCTCTCGCCGCCGCTCATCATCAGCAAGCAGCAGATCGACGAACTGGTGGGGACGATCGCGGATGTGCTCCGTGCGGCTGGTCGGGGCTAGGATCTAAAGCAGGAAGCAAGGCCCCCACAGCAAAGCTTTAACGCGAAGGACGCAAAGGACGCGAAGGAAAAGCCAAAAGGCAAAAAAAAGAGGACGCAAAGGACGCAAAGGAAAAAGCAAGGACGCCAACGTGGCCTGTATCAGCCGCCGTGGCGTCCTTATTCTTTTTGCTTTTCCTTCGCGTCCTTTTGCTTTTCCTTCGCGTCCTTCGCGTTGATGCTGTGCTTCGAGGCCAACCTCAGATCCGCTGCATCTCCCGATCGCCGAGCTTCACGAGACAGTGGTCGATCCACTCCGCGGTCAGCTTCTCCTGCGCGCCGTTCAGCTTGAGCCGCGCTTCGAGCGCCTTCCAGTCGACCGCGTCGAGCGGCTGGTCCTGGTTGAAGCACGAGAAGACGTAGGTGGTCTTGCCCGTCTGCGGATCGACCTGCGGCTGCAGGCACTGCGCGCAGATCTCTTTCATCATGCACTGCATCGGCGAGTTGATCGAGCCGATCGCGAAGTGGTGCGGCTTCATGAAAGGCTTCAACACCTCGTGCCGCGCCCTCGCGACCGCGGCCATCATGCGGTCGGAGCCGATCGCGATGATGCGGTCGGCGTCGGTGAAAGCGATCGGCTGCTCGCCCAGCGCGCCGGTCGCATACGCGTGCATCGCCTGGACCACGTTGCCGACGAAAGTCTTGTCCTGCGGGCGATCCCGCGCGAAGCCGGGCTCCTCGTCGCAGCACCAGACCACCGCGTCCGAAGCCGCTTCGATCTCGGCGACTTTGTAGCGGTCGTGCATGTGCTTGTACGCCGCGAAATACAGCACGCGGCTGCCCGCGGCGCGCATCGCCTGGCCGATCGAGAAGAGCACCGCGTTGCCCAGCCCGCCTCCGGCGAGGACCACGGTCTCGTCCGCCGGGATTTCGGTCGGCGCGCCGGTCGGTCCCATGAGCACCACGGGCTCACCGGGCTTCAGCATCGCGCACAGGTCCGACGAGCCGCCCATCTCGAGCACGATCGTCGAGATGAGACCCTGCCGGGGATTGACCCACGCGCCGGTGAGCGCGAGACCTTCCATCGCAAGCCGTGTGTCTTCCGCGCGCGCGGAGAGCACTTCGAAATTCTGCAGCCGGTAGAACTGGCCCGGCTGGAAGCGGCGTGCGGCAAGCGGCGCGCGGACCACCACTTCGACGATCGTCGGGGTGAGGCGCTCGACCTTGTGAATGGTCGCGCGCAGCATCTCGTTCAGCTGGCCGAGGAACAGCGCGTCGGTCTCGCCCGATGCGGGATCGACGTGCGACAGCATGTGGCTCACCACCGGATAACCCTGCTTGGCCGAGCCGATCGCTTTGACCACGTTCCCGAAAAACGACGGATGCACGTCGCCGAAGTAGCTCGTGCAGCGCCCGTCGGGGCGCCGGCTCAGCAGCACCCTGACTTCGTTCGGTTTGGAGATCGCTTTCTCGGGGCGGACCTTGTTGCCCTCCTCGTCCACGGCCTGGAAATAGCGACCGTCGAGGGCGAAGTGCTCGGCGTCCTCGCGCGCGAGCACGGTGTTCGGCTGCGTCCCGGCGGCGACCAGGATCGTTTTGGCAGGCAGCTCGACTTCGCCCGCGTCGACCCAGGCGCCGTCTTCGGCGCGCTTCTGGACCGCGAGCTTCAGCGCGCGCGCGTGGCCGTAGCCGTCGAGCTCGACGCGCAGCGGCGTCAAGCCTTCGGAGAAGCTGATGCCCTCATCGAGCGCGTGCTGCACTTCCTCGTGGTTGAGCGTGTACGACGGGCTGTCGACGAGACGCTTGCGGTACGCGATGCCGACGCCGCCCCACGACCTCAGGAGATCGAGGACGCGAGGCTTGCGCTTCCCGGCCGCGGCAGCGGCGCGCTCGGTGCGAATCGCCTGCGCGTGCGCGAGAAACTCGTCGGCGACTTCGCGCTCTTCCTGCGTCCACGCGATGCGTGCGGCGGCGACGCCGTGCTCGGCTGCGAGCCGCTCGTAGCGCGACAGGAACTTCTCGACCTGCAACGGGTAATACGCGAGCGCTTCGGTCGCGGTGTCGATGGCGGTCAGTCCGCCGCCGATGACGAGCACCGGGAGGCGCACCTGCATGTTCGCGATCGATTCGGTCTTCGCCGCGCCCGTGAGCTGCAATGCCATCAGGAAGTCGGACGCGGTGCGAACGCCTCGGGCGAGCCCGTTCGGCATGTCGAGCACGGTCGGACGTCCTGCGCCGATCGCGAGCGCGACGTGGTCGAAGCCGAGCGCGAAAGCTTCTTCGGCGGTGACCGTGCCGCCGAAGCGTACCCCGCCGATCAGCGCGAACCGGCTGCGCCGCTCGATGAGCAGGCGCACGATCTTCAGGAAGTTCTTGTCCCAGCGCACCGTGAT
>JAQGNC010000007.1 GCA_028292065.1 Betaproteobacteria bacterium | reverse complement strand
CTTGTCGACCGCGTCGCGCAGCGTCGCCGCCATCTCCAGGAAAGCCCGCGCTGCACCGCCGTTGAAACCGCCGGCATAGTAGGCGCGGTGTCCGGGGTCGGAAATACACGCAGTCGAGCGCGGATCGCGCTCGAAAGGAAAAACCTTGTGGGGCAGCGGGCGCGCCGACCAGCGCCCGCCGCTGACCGCGTCGATCAGGCGCGAGCCGATCCCGCGGTGGCCGCGATAGAAATCGGGATGCTCGGCGACGACCAAGCGCTCCTCGCGCGCAGGCAGTATCTCGTCGGCGCACGGCGCGACGAAGCGCATGTCGACGTCGATGTAAAACAGGTAGTCCATCGCCGAGAGCGCCTCGGCGTAGCGCGAGAAGTAGTGAAAGCGCTTGAGCGTCACCATCGGCCACGGCTCGTGCTCGATCGCCAAGCTGACGGTACCCGGCCGCTCCCCCCTGTCGGTGAACAGAAAAGGCGTGACCTCGCGGCCCGGAAAGAAATGGCGGCGCGCCGACTCGAGCACGCCGTCGGCGAGCTCGACATAGCGGCCGGTGGCGATCATCAACAGGCCGATCTTCATGCGGCGCCGTCCCACGCGTAGCCGTAGCGCTCGATATGCGGCCGCCAGAATTCGGGCGCCATCGGCCACCCGTGACAACCGAACGGCAGCTCGCCGCCGTTGCTCGCGAGCGCCGTTTCGGGATCGAGCTCGAAAGCGAACGCCAGCGCGTCTTCGTAGGGCGCGGTCGCGAAAAACGGCAGCTTGTCGCAGTTCTGCCCCCAGAAACCGTCCTCGTTCACGTGCATGAGGTGCGTGAGAGCGAGCGGCAGGTAGATGGAGGACTGCATGATGCGGTCGAGCCGGCGGCGCCTCTCCAGAAAACGGGTGATGGTCGGACGCAGCGGGGCATAGCGCCGCCACGCGAGCGCAAGGCCGTGCGGCACGCCGGAGGCGCCGAGCACCCGCAGCGCTGTGCTCACCTTGCGCAGCGAGAAGCCGCCGTTGCCGACGCAGCGGCGCGCGGGGTCATGATGAGACCACGGCGCGCCGATGTAGTCGTAGCCGAGCGCGCAGAAGCGCTCGAGCGCGTCGGAAAACACGAAAGCGTCGAGCTGGTGGATGAGGATGTACTCGACTCGCGTGAAGCGCTCGTAGAACGCCTCGGAGAGCATCAGCGCGTTATACGTGCCGGTCGAGCGGAAAGCGCCCGCGGCGAAGCGCTCGACGCGAGGCGTGACGCCCGCGGCGGCCGCGATCGCGCTCGCCGCGCCGATATCGAGCTTCTCGGGCGCGATGAAGACGATTCCGTGGCGCCCGAGCACCCGGCAGCACTGGGTGAGCGCGATCGCTTCGGTGCGATCGACCCGCTCGCGATAGAGCGGCACGACGACGGCTGCGGCGGTCACAGCCTCACCGGCTTGTCATTGCGAGGAGCGCGCTACGCGCGCTCGCCGGTGAACGAACAGAGGGAAACCAAGGTTTCCCTCCTTAACCTCCCTTCCTTCGCTCGTGCGCCGCGTCGCGCTCTCGCGGCTCCTCGCGATGACAGGTTTTGGTTTCTTTGCGAGGAGCGGCGTGACGAAGCAATCCCGAGGCGCTCGCAGCGCTTTGGCGCGCCACGAGAGCGCTGCTGCGCGGCCGCTCCTCTTGATGACAGCTGTTACGATGCGGCCCATGAACGACCAGCCCCTCCCTCCCGTTTACTGGATCAATCTCGACCGCTCCGAAGGACGGCGCAGCCGCATGCAGGCGCGCCTCGATGAGCGCGCCATACCCCACGTGCGCGTGACCGCGGTCGACGGCCGCGACGAAGCCGCGACTTCGAGGCTCATCAGCTCGCGCGCGCACACGAGCGGTAACGCCGCGACGATCGCCTCCCACCTCAACGCGATGGCGGCCGCGCTCGACGACGGCCACGACCGCGCGCTCATCATGGAGGACGATGCGACCTTCGAGCCGTACGACGCGTGGCCCGGCGGTTACGCCGCGATCGCCGCCGAGCTTCCGCCGCAGTTCAGCGCGCTCGCGCTGTGCATCGCCGAGCTCCCGCAGCATCTCGACGCGCTGTTTCGGCGCCCTCGCCTCGTGCATCCCTTGAGACGGCGCGCGTACTGGTCGGCCGGCGCTTACGTGATCACCCGCGAAGGCGCGCAGCGCCTGCTCGCGCGCTACCGCCGCGGCGCTCGGTACGACGTCACCGGTTTTCGCGGCCACCCGCACGCCTACGAAGTGATCATGCGAACGCTGCAGGACGAGCCGCTGCCGGGTCCTTTTCTTTCGCGCATCCCGCTTTTCCTCTTCGAAGGCGAAGACAGCGAGATCCACGACGACCATCTCGCCGAACACTGCCTCGCGCGCGATTACCTGCGCGAGCACTACCAGGCGCTCATCGCCGGGACGTACCGCTCGCCTTTCACGCTCACGGCGAGACTCGGCCGGATGATGGCGCGGCTGCGCGGGAGCGCTGCCTGAGACGGTGCAGCGCGACGTCGATCGCGCGATAGCTCGCGAAATACGCGCGCAGCAGAGGATCGGCCGCGAGCGGCACCCACGGCCGCACCTTGTTGCGGGTGCGATAGAGCGGGCTCGGTCGCGCCGAGCTCACGTCGATCTCGTCGTCGGTCAGGGTGATGCCATCCCTCGCCGCCACCGGGTACAGCAACGCGTTGAGCACGCTCTGGTCGAAGCGGTGCGCGCGATGGTCGGCGCCGTCAGGGACGACGATGTCTTCGTCGAGGCACGCGCGCGCCCACGCGGTCACGAGTTCGCGAACCGGCGCCGACTGCGGATCGGCGCCGAAGACCCCCGACGCGCGCTGGCGCTCGGCACGCACCCACGCCGGCGTGCCGAGCGCGTCGAGCGTCGCCCGGTCGGTGAGCTCGGCGACCGAGCTCGCGCCGCCGAAAGGCGTGTACAGCCCGGTGCGCTCGACGTGCAGGAAAACCGGCAGCAGCGATTCGAGCACCACGCTCGCGCTGTCGAGCCAGAGCACGGGCGCTTGCGCGGTGCCGAGCACTTCGTGGATGAGCACCGGTTTCCACGCGTTGGTGTTGACGAGGCGCTCGCGGATGCGCAGGTGCGGCGGGTAGCGCGTGAAATCGAAAGGACGCAGCTCCCACGCCGCAAAGCGCCGCTTGAAGAGGCGCCGTTGCGCGGGCTCGAAACCGAGGTCGTACGCGATGCACCTCACCGCACGCCGCGGCTGCGTGCGCTCGAGGCTCAATGCAAGCTGCACGAGCGAGCGAAAATAGCCGGCGCTGGCCGCCGAGATCACCACAGGAATGCTCATCGCGGCGATTGTACGCGGGCGCCCGAGCGCGGAACGAAATAGATGCCCCACGCATCGCGGCGTGCTTCGACGCAAGTGGCGGCTAGCGCACGAGCGAGCGCGGAATCGGCGGGCGGCACGCGCGAGAGCTGGATCACGTCGAAGCGCGCCGCTTCGATCCTCGACAACAGCAGTTTTTCGTCGACACGTCCCGCCGCGACGTGCTGCCCGAGATTGACGTAATCGACCGTGGGCCGCTTGCCCGCCCAGTAACACAACGCCTGCTCTTCGCAGGCGGCAGGTCCCGGCCGCTCACGCACGAACGCCACGGCTTGCGCGAACGCACGCTCGTGCGCGTCCAGCGGGGCGAGCCAGTAGCGCGGCGTGAGCCATGCGGCGTGCAGCCCGACGACCGAAGAGACGGCGAGCGGCGCGACGTAACACGCGAGCGCGAGCGCCGCGCGGGCGGACGAGGCCCGCACGCGCTCGAGGACGATCGCCGCCGCCACGGCGAGGCCGATGTACGCGTCGAAGTACACGTTCTGGTCGACGCCCGCGCCGCCGATGAACCAGGTGCCGAGCGCGACCGCCAGACCGACGTAGAGGAGGCACCACAGCGCCGCCGCATCCTCACGCCAACGCGCGGCGAGCCACGCCAGCGGCACGAAAAACGGCGCGGTCTTGCCGAACCATTTCAGGCTTCCGCTCGCGAGCTCGGACGCGGCGTAGGTTCTAGGCGAGAGCAGATGCGAGATGAAAGCGGGGCCGTAGGCGCCGATGCACCCGAGGAGCAGGACGAGGGCGGCGACCGCACCGGCAGCCGCGTAAACCGCGGCGGATCGGCGATGGCACGCGAGCAGCCACGCGAGCGTCGCGATCGGAGCCGCGAGGAGGTTGGGCTTGATGAAAAGCGCGCACGCGTAGAGCGCCGCGGCGAACACCGCCGCACTCAGCGACGCGGGGCGCCTGAGCAGCGCGACCGTGCCGGTCATCGCGACCGCGTGGCCGAAAAGCTGCGGATCGTCGATGCCGACGTAGTGGCTGTAGCGAAGCAGGACCGCCGCGAGAAAAACCGCCGCGAAAGCCGCGTGCTCGCGGCTCGCGCCGAGCGCGCGGGCCGAGAGGCCGGCGCACCCGACCACCCACAGGAAGCTCGCGATCGACAATGCGCGTCCCGCGACGATGTAATCGTTCGTGAACGATCCGATCGCCCCCACGACGTAAAACGAGAGTGGCGGATAATTGTTGAAATAAAGCGATTCCGGTGCGGGATAGAGGGCGCCCGCGGCCACTGCCGCCGCGGCGTGAAAAGCGTTCCAGCCTTCGTTCGGGTCGAGCGGCACGTGCACCGGCACTGCGAGGATGATGCGCACGAGCGCGGGCACGCACGCGGCGGCGAGCACGAGCGTCAGCGTCCGGGTCCAGTCGCGGGGCTGCGCGCTCACGGCACGACGCCGGTGCGGCGTCCGCGCCGCGGCCAGACCAGGCGATCGGACACGACGAATTTCCACAGCGCATCCATCGCCACCCCGGCCGATGCCGCGAGGAAAGCGTAGCCTTGCAGCTCTCCGTAGGCCCACGCTGCGACCGCGACGTTCGCGATCAGCCCGACGGACGACACCGCGAGATAGGCGAGCCAGCCGTAGATCAGCGCGAGGCCGTGGAAGCGCCGGTCGCGGAAAGTGAGCAGGTTGTTCAGCAGGAAGTTCGAGGTCGCCGCGATGACGGCTGCCGCGGCCTGCGCCGCGACGAAAGGCGCACCGAGCGCGAGCCCGGTATAGAGCACCGCGAGGTGCACCCCGAAACCGGCGCCGCCGACCGCGAGGAACGACGCGAAGCGCGCCGGGATCACGCCCCGGGTCAGCTTTTCAGCGAGCAGCGCGACGAACTGCCACAGCGCGAGCGCGTCGAGCTTCGAGCTGCCCGAGAGGCGCGGCCGGAAGACGTGGGCCACCTCGACGTGGCGCAGCGTGTGATCGCTGATGAGGATGTCGAAGAGCAGCTTGAATCCCGAATTGCTGAGGCGCCGCACCACGCGCAGGAACGCCGCGCGGCGGATGACGAAAAATCCGCTGAGCGGATCGGCGGTGCGCCGCCGCAGCACCGCGCGCACCAGCGCGTTGCCGAGCCTGGAGAGCTGCCGCCGGACGCGGCTCAACGCGCGCGGGTCGAGCGCGTCGATGTCGCGTGCGGCGCTCACCACGTCCGCGCCGTCGGCTGCGAGGCGCTCGCGCATCGTGCGTATGACGCGCGGATCGTGCTGCGCATCGCCGTCCATCACGCACAGCACCTCGGCGGAGCTCGCGAGCATGCCGTGGATGCACGAGTTCGCGAGGCCCGGGTCTGCGATGCGCAGGATGTGGCGCACCCTCGGATCGTCCCGCGCCAGCGCGGATGCGATCTCACCGGTGCCGTCGGGGGAGTCGTCGTCGACGAAAAGCACTTCCCAGTCGAGGCCGTCGAGCGCCTCGTGCAGCATCGACGCGAGCGGAACGATATTGGCCGCTTCGTTGAGCACGGGGACGACGACGGTGATATCTTTCGCGGCCATCTATCCCGCTCGGTCAGCCAGGGTGTTTGACCCGGTATCATTGCCGTGCCCGAAAAGGCTGTGCCTATTCTTCGTTCCCGAGCCCCGATGCTGAGCACGATTCAAAACTGGATGCGCAAGCGCGCTCGCGTGAGCGAGCGGCGCACGCCCGCCGACCTGATGCATTACTGGATCAATCCGGACGGTGAAGGCGCGCGGGCGCAGTGGATGCACGCCGAGCTCGAGAAGACGGGGCTGCGCAACCGGCGAGTCGCGGCGTGCACGCCCGATGCGCTGCCGGTCCTTCACCTCCCCCGCCGCCACGCCGCCTCGCCGCTGCAGCTCGCGTGCTTGTGCTCGCACTTCGCCGCCATCGAGCGCGGGCTCGACGCCGGCGAAGACATGTTCATGGTGATCGAGGACGACATCGCACAGCCTTTCTCGGTCGATTTCGAACGCCTCGTCGAAAGTGCCCCCCGAGGCTGGGAGATTCTGCAGCTCTACGTCGTCAATGCGGACCGGCTCGATGCGATGTATACCAGAAGTTACCTGCGCGGCCGTCTCTGGGAACGCTGGCACGCCAAAAACCACAGCACGGGCGCCTATCTGTGCTCGCGTGACGCCGCGCTCGAGCTCGTCGCGCGCTTCAGGCGCGGCGCCGCGATCGACCTGCGCGCGCACCGAGGTCCGCTCGTCGCCGACGACCTGCTGTACCGGGCTGCGGCCACGTATTCGATGACCTACCCGCTCTACATCGAGAACGCCGCGTTCGGCAGCACGCTCAACTCGCTGCGCCGGCTGCATCTCGCCTCGCACGACGTCATACGGCGGATCTGGAGCGAGGGCACGAGCCCGGACTTCGCGACCCGGCGCAGCGCTGCGCCGGCGCACGCATGATGCCGGTGACATGCTGCACGCCGCGGCCGTCTGCACGGATCGCGCGGTGAGCTTACTCGATGCCGCGACGCGCTGGGCCAAAGAGCGCTACCAGCTGCGACTGATGGACGTTGCGAGCGGCCGCGTTCGCGCAGTGCAGAGCCCCCTCACCTCGTATTACGCCGATCCCTTCGTCGTCCGTGAGCGCGACGCATCGTGGCTCTTCTTCGAGGAGTTTCACTACCCGACGAGCCGCGGCTACATCGCCGCGGCGCGCATCGGCAGCGGCCTCGAGCTGGACTCTCCGACGCGCGTGCTCGATCTGGCGTGCCACGCGTCGTTTCCTTTCGTCTTCAGGGACGGGGACAGGTGGCTCATGCTGCCCGAGACGAGCAATGGACGCTGTGTCGACCTGTACGCGTGCGTCGAGATGCCGGGCGCATGGCGTCACGCGGCGCGAGTGCTCGACGGCGTCGACTGCGCCGACAGCGTGCTGCATCGTCATCTCGACCTCTGGTATCTCATCACCGCCGAAAGCGACTCGCGCACGAGCCCGAACCGCTGGCTCGCGATCTACTTCTCCGATTCGCTCACGTCGGGACGCTGGACGCCGCATCCGGTGAACGCGCAAAGGCGCTACGCCGATCGTTCGTACGGCTACGGGCGCAATGCGGGCGCGCTGAAAGCGTCCGGCGCTCACCTGCTGCGGCCGATGCAGGCGAGCACGGCGTACTACGGGCAGGCGATGCGGGTGATGAAGGTGGTCGAGTTGACGCCCGACGTTTACGAGGAGATCCCGTTCGAAGGCGAGCACCTGTACCGCCGTATCGCCGACGAGTGGTCGACGCACCACGTCTCCGAAGCCGGCGGCATCGCCGCATGGGACACACGCACCCGCACGGGGTACCTGCGCGGACCGCGGCGCGCCGTCGCCGCGACTGAAACCGGGAGAGCGCAGTCGTGAGCGTGGCGCTCGGCGTGGCCGGCGCCGCGGCAGCGGTGTGGGCGGCCTCACGCGTCTACGGCTATATCGAAGGCGTGCGGGTGTGGAGCGATCTCGCGGACGAATTCACCCTGCGGCGCGCACGCATCGAAGACCTCGACCGCGAGTGGGCGCTGAACCCGGATCGCTCGCAGGCGATCGTCAGCCTGACGACGATTCCGAGCCGGGTGCACCTCATCGGCGAGACCTTGAAGAGCCTGATGCGCCAGACCCGCGCGCCCGCGCGCATCGTCATCAACGTGCCGCACACGAGCCGGCGTGAAGGCTGCGGCTACGAGATCCCCGAAGTGCTCACGCGCCTCCAGGCAGTCGAGATCCACCGCTGCGACGACTGGGGCCCTGCGACCAAGCTCATCCCGTCGGTGCTGCGCTTCGACGCACTCCAGCCGATCATCGTCGTCGACGACGACCGCATCTATCCGCCGAACCTCGTCGCCGATCTCGACGCGGCGGCCGCGGTCCATCGGAATCGCGCACTCTGTTTCAGCGGCTGGCGGGTTCCCGACGACCTCACCGACAGGCCGACGACCCTGTGGCGCGATCTCATGTCGCAGCCGCCCGTGCCGGTGAAAGCGACACGCATCCGGTCGGCGCTCGAAGTCGACGTGCTGCAGGGCATGAGCGGTTACCTCGTGCGCCCCGGGTTCTTCGATGCGGCGCGCCTCACCGATTACAGCGGCGCGCCGGAGGCGGCTTTCTTCGTCGACGACGTCTGGATTTCGGGCCACTGCCGCGCTCGTAAATACGTGATCCCCGCCGCGCGCTTCAACTACGAGCCCAGGCGCCACGCGCGCTACTTCAAGTCGAACAGCGTCGCCCTGATCAACCGCGGCGACGGCACCCCTGAAAGCCGCAACAACACGATCGTCATCCGGCACCTGAAACACGCGTGGCTCTGCACGCGCTGAGCGGGGACAGTGCCCGATTTTCACAATTCGGCAATTGCGGTAAATTGGGGACTGTCCCCGATTCGGTGTTAGCCTTGCGCAGACTCGGCCCGCCAGCACGGGCTGTTCCGTGAACAATAAAAAGAAGCGGAAATGGAAGACCAGGCATCGGGTAACAGCGAACAGCACTTCGATCAGTCGCAGCACCTCAGCTCGGCATCGCTCGTTCAGCGCCAGAATCGGATACTGATCGCCGACGACGAAAGCGTCACGTGCCGCAAGCTCCACGGACTCCTGACCGGTCAGGGTTACGAGGTCGTCGTCACGCGCAACGGCACCGATGCGTGGGAATGCCTGCAGCGCGACGATACGCCCCTGCTCGCGATCCTCGACTGGATGATGCCGTCGATCAGCGGCGTCGACATCTGCCGGCGCCTGCGCGCCTCGAAAGCCCGGCCTTACGTCTACGCGATCATCCTCACCGCGAAGGATGAGCGGCCGGATCTCATCAAAGCGATGGAAGCGGGCGCCGACGATTACCTGAGCAAGCCTTTCGACGCCGACGAGCTGCGAGTGCGCCTGGCCGCGGGCTGGCGGGTGCTCGCCCTGCAGGACGAGCTGCGCACCAAGGCGCTACACGACGACCTGACCGGGCTCCTCAACCGCGGCGGCATCCTCGACATCGCGAGGCGCGAAGTTGCGAAGACGGTACGCCTCGGCGCGCCGATGGCGGTCGTGCTCGCCGACGTCGACCATTTCAAGGACGTGAACGATGTGCACGGCCACGATATCGGCGACGCGGTCCTCAACGAGACCGCGCAGCGATTCAGCGCCCAGCTTCGCGACTACGACGCGCTCGGCCGCTATGGCGGCGAGGAATTCCTCGCCGTGCTGCCTGGTTGCGACGCCACGACCGCGGCGCGCGTCGCCGAGCGCATGCGTGCCGCGCTGTCCGACACTGTCGTCACGACTCGCGGGCAGAACATCCGCGTCAGCGCCAGCTTCGGCGTGGCCGCCGTAGCGAGCGCGCTCGAGCCCGGCGTCGCTGAGCTCATCGCCGCAGCCGATAAAGCGCTGTACCGCGGCAAGAGCAGCGGGCGAAATCGAGTCGAAGTCGCCGCAGACGGCACTCGCGCGCAGCCGTAGCTCACGCCACTCACCTGCCTCCGCCCTCGGGGTCGACGTCCTTGTGCTGCACCCCGAGGAAGATCGGATCTGCCCGCTGCAGGTGGACGTTGATTTTGGCGTTGTACACCGAGTGGCTGATGCCGTGCTTGTCGGTGATCTCATAGGAGGCGACTGTGAAATCGCCGCCTTGAGCAGCCGGGCCTGTCAGGTAGCAGCGGATGTTCCTGATGCGGTCGCCGGCAACCGAGAGGTTGGCGAGCTGGCCCAGGGTTGCGGCGGTGTCTTCCACGAACCGTCTCGCGCTGCCCGCTTCTGCGTCACCTTGTTCCGACAGCTCGAACTTGCCGATGACGATCTGGCCGGGAAGCGCGCTCGACACCATACGTGCGAGCTCTATCGTGACCGGCCCCACGATATAGGCGAACGCGCTCGGGTTCAAAGCCTCCACCTGGTAGAACTCGTAATGCTCGCCGACGTGAAAGGCCGTCCTCAGCCTGGGAACAGGGAAGTCCTTTGCTTTGCGATGCGCAACCGTATTGTCGGCAAGGATGAGCATCATCAGCTTGTACAGGGCGATGCTGGCGTCGCGGGTCCGCGCCCGGTTCCAGATGTAGAAACCGTCGCCGGTCGTCGTCCGCGCGAAATTGATGTGGATGTCCCTGGACGCGAGCTGCCGGTAGGCGGAGTTCACCGAATAACTCAGGCTGTTCAGCATCGCGACCTGTTCGAGCGGTGAGCGCAGCGAAAAACCGACGATGTCGATCAGCACGACGGCCCGCTCGGGCACGAGCGTTACGCCGTAGCGGGTGACGAGGCTGCTGACGAGCTCCAGCGGTACTTCGGAGCCGCCTTCGAAATGTGCACGCAATACATGTGCGGCGCTTTCCAGGACCTCGCACGTCCTGTTGAAATCGGCCAACGACTGGAACTTCGGCCCCGCGAGTATCGCGTTCATCAGGCCGCTGTGCGAAACCTGCAGGATCTCGTAGTGCGCGATCGCGAGAAAACACAGCTCCTTGCCGTCGCGAGACCACGTCAGAAGGACCTTCTCCCCGAGTTGCCAGAAATCGAACAGGGTCTCGTCGAGGTCCGAGAGCGCCTGCTGCGCACGCGGCGTCAATGGCTCCTCGACCGCCGCCATGCTCTTGAGTGTTTCCAGCCACGTTGAACGCCTCATATGCCTCCGACTTGCACTGCCATGCCTACTCGATCAGACCCGCGTCGATGCTTTTGGGTTTGTGGACGCGCCGACGATGGCCGTCGACAACGTCGTCCCGGCTCAGCGCGGGCCGCGGTGGAGCGCCCGGACCGCGCGTGTCGCAGGATCGCTCCGCGGGGTCACCGCGGGCCGGCGGGCTCGACGCAAGGCGCGGGTGCGCGCGCCAGCTGCAGGACGCTCATGAAGAACGACGCGAACACGATTTCCATCCCGGCCATGAGCGCGGTGACCGAAGGCACGACGACGCGCATCAGATACTGCGGCTGCTGCGGCCCGAAGGCCGCGCCCTGCCACTGCGCCACCGCGTACACGCTGCCCGTAAGCCCGGCCGCGACGAGCGCGAGCCCGGCCACGAGACCGCGCTCGAGGGTGAAGAACCCGACCATGCGCCTGAAGAGCGGGTCAGGCGGCAGGAGCCTGAGGTTCATGCCGATCACCTTGGTGAAAGCGCCGAAGAGCGCCGCCTGCAGGCCGACCATCACGAGCGCCGACGCATACGTAAGCGTGTGGATGTCGAGCACGATTCCACCGACGTGGCGCACACCCGGCAGCAGCCACGCGAGCAGCGCGAGCCCCGCGCCCAGCATCGCGATCCCCGGATAGAAGAAGAGCCAGCGCGGGCTGTAGACCAGCAGGAAGCGCAGGTGGCGCCAGCCGTCGCGCCAGGTGCGCAGATGAGGCGGGCGGCTGCGCCCGTCGGGGGAGAGGGTCGTCGGCACTTCGGCGATCTTCAGCCCGTGCAGGGTCGCCTTGACCACCATCTCGCTCGCGAACTCCATGCCGCTCGTCTGCAGGTCGAGACCCTCGATCGCTGCCCGGTCGAATCCCCGCAGCCCGCAGTGGAAATCGCCGCACGGGCTTTTGAAGAACAGCCGCCCGAGCGCGGTCAGCACCGGGTTGCCCAGATAACGGTGCAGCGGGGGCATCGCGCCCGGCATGATCCCGCCTTTGAAGCGGTTGCCCATGACGAGCGCGTAACCCGCGCGCAGCTTTTCGACATAGTTTTCGAGCCGCGAAAAATCGTAGCTCGAGTCGGCGTCGCCCATGATCACGTAGCGCCCGCGCGCAGCGCGTATGCCGTTCGACAGCGCGGCGCCGTAGCCTTTCTCGGCGACGCAGGTCACACGGGCGCCGAGCGCGGCGGCGATCTCGCGCGAACCGTCGTCGCTGCCGTTGTCGGCGATCAGCACCTCGCCGTCGATCCCGTGCCGCTCGAGAAATCCGCGCGCGCGGGTGATGCACGCGCCGAGGGTCTCCGCCTCGTTCAGGCACGGCATGAGTATCGTGAGCTCGCACGGTGCGAGAGTCGCATTCTGGTCGATGCTGCCTCCTGGGGGATACACCCGCGCGCGCCGCTCGCGCTACGGGAGACCCGCGTACAATATCAGGTCCCGATGCTCACGATGTTTTCAGAACTCCAGAAATACCTCGACGCCAAGGACCGGCGGCAGTGGATCATCCTGCTCGTCATGTCGTTGGGCGCGGGCCTCGCGCAAAGTCTCAGCCTCGCGGTCTTCAACGAAGCGGTTGCCGCCTACGGTCGCGGCGAAGCCAACGTGTGGTACCTGCCGGTCGTCGTCGTCCTCGCCACCATCGGCTTCGGCGCCGGCTACTTCGGCGCGCTGCGAGGCCACGTCGTCTCGACTCGCATGGCGATCCAGCTACGCGACCGCCTCCTCGACCAGCTCGGCGGCGGCAACCTGCGGGTGGTCGAGCGCATCGGCGGCTCCGCGCTGCACTACCACCTGATGACGACGATCACCAACCTCGCGGGCGCGTACGGAACCCTGCTCGCGTTCGCGACTTCGCTCGTCATGCTCACGTGCAATTTCGTTTACGTCGGCTGGCTCTCGCCGGTGGGACTGCTCGCGGCCATCCTCATCACCGTCGTCGGCGTGCTGGTGCATTTCAGGCAGGAGCGCCTCAACGTCGACCGCAAGTGGCTGCTCGAGCAACTGACCAACACGCACCACCGCCGGCACCGCGAGGTGATCGACGGTTACAAGGAGCTGCGCCTTTTCGACGCGAAGCTGAAGGATTACCGGGGGCGCATCGACGCGCTGAACCAGGACATGCTCGTCAAAGGCCTCGATGCGACCCGCACCACGAGCGCCGGCGACCTCGCGACCTATTTCTTCCAGTTCCTGATGATCGCGATGGTCGTCTTCGTGCTGCCGCTCGTCGTCAGGCTCGACGCGGTAGTCATCATGCAGCTCATGACCGCGATCCTCGTGACGATGGGCCCGCTGTCGGGCGTGGTCGGCGCGATCCCCGGATTCACCCGCGCGCGTATCGCGCTGCGCAACCTGCGCATGCTGCAGCAGGAAGTCGAGGCGACGCGCGAAACCGCCGGCGCGGCGACACGCCGCCTGCCTGAGTTCGAGTCGATCGAGCTTCGCGGGGTCGAGTTCGCGTTCGACGAGGACGGAACCGGCGAAGCCTTTCACCTCGGACCTTTGGATCTCACGGTGCGCCGCGGCGAGATCGTCTTCATCGTCGGCGGCAACGGCTCCGGCAAGACCGTGCTCATGCGCGTGCTGACCGCGCTCTATCACCCGAGCGCCGGCACCCTGCGCTACAACGGCGAGCCCCTGGCGGACGCCGACCGGCAGGCGTACCGCGAACAGTTCTCGACCGTCTTCAGCGATTTCTATCTCTTCCGCGAGCTGCTCGGGCTCGAAAGCGTCGACGCCGCGAAGATCGACGAATGGCTCGCCCGCTTCGACCTGGCCGACAAGACCCGCTTCGAGAACGGCGAGTTCAGCACCCTCGCGCTCTCGGCCGGCCAGCGCAAGCGCCTGGCTTTCGCGGTCGCGATGCTGGAGGACCGGCCGATCTACGTCCTCGACGAGTTCGGCGCCGAGCAGGACCCCGAGCACCGGCGCAGGTTCTACCGCGAAATGCTTCCCGACTTGCGCGCGAGCGGCAAGACCGTCGTCGTGGTCACGCACGACGACGCTTACTTCGACGCCGCCGACCGCGTGCTGAGGATGGATTTCGGCAAAATCGTCGGCGAACACCCGGGCGCCGCAGGCATAATGCAGCCGAAGCCGCCCGCCCCACCAGAGCCCACACATGCAGTCGTCGAAGAAAACCACACAATTCAGGAAGCTGCTCGCATCCGCCGAGCTTGAGTTCATCTGCGAAGCCCACAACGGCCTGTCGGCGCGTATCGCCGAGGAGGCCGGCTTTCGCGGGGTCTGGGGCAGCGGCCTCACGATCTCCGCGCAGCTCGGGGTGCGCGACAACAACGAAGCGAGCTGGACCCAGGTGATGGACGTGGTCGAGTTCATGGCCGACGCGACGAGCGTCCCGGTCATGCTCGACGGCGACACCGGCTACGGCAACTTCAACAACGTCCAGCGCCTGGTTCGCAAGCTCGAGCAGCGCGGGGTCGCCGCGGTGTGCATCGAGGACAAGCTTTTCCCGAAGACCAACAGCTTCATCGCCGGCGAGCGCCAGCCGCTCGCCGACATCGATGAATTCTGCGGCAAGATCAAGGCGGCCAAGGACGCGCAGCACGACGACGAGTTCAGCCTGGTCGCGCGCGTCGAAGCGTTCATCGCGGGACGCGGGCTCAAAGAGGCGATGCGCCGCGCAGGGGCTTACCACGACGCCGGCGCCGACGCGATCCTCATGCACAGCGCGCTTAGCGTCCCCGACGAGATCCTCGCGTTCATGCGCGAGTGGGGTGACCGCTGTCCGGTCGTGATCGTGCCGACCAAGTATTACTCGACGCCGGTCGAGGTCTACCGCGAGCACGGCGTGCGCATGGTGATCTGGGCCAATCACCTCCTGAGGAGCGCGATCAGCGCGATGCAGAACACCGCGCGCGTGCTGCACGAGACCCAGAGCCTCGCCAAGCTCGAGCAGGAAATCGCGTCGGTGTCGGAGATCTTCAGGCTGCAGGGCGCGCAGGCGCTCGAAGACGCCGAGCGGCGCTACCTGCCGGAGTCCCCCGGAGCGCCCGGCGCGCCTGCGGCGCTCGTGCTCGCCGCGTCGCGCGGCGAAGAGCTGCGCGAGCTCACCGAAGACAAACCCAAAGCGATGGTGCGGGTCGGCGACAAGCCGCTCCTCGCGCACATCGCGGCGAGCTATCGCAGCACCGGCATCAGCGACATCACGGTCGTTCGCGGTTACCGCAAGGAAGCGGTCGACCTGCCCGACCTCCACTACGTCGACAACGACGATTACGCCGACACCGGCGAGCTTCATTCGCTGTGGAAAGGCCTCGCTTCGCGCGAGTGGCCGAACGGGGTCGTGGTCTCGTACGGCGACGTGCTCTTTCGCAAATACGTGCTCGAATATCTGCGCGAGATCGGTGACGCGATCGTCATCCCTGTCGACACGCAGTGGCAGGACAGCGTCAACCGCGGTCGCGACGTCGATTACGTCAACTGCTCGCTGCCGTATTCGCGCACCCATTACAACCGCCCGGTGCTGCTCCGGAAGATGACCGGCGACCTGCCGCAGGGCGAGATCCACGGCGAGTGGATGGGTCTCGTCTATCTGTCCCCCGCCGCGGTTCCCGCGGTGCGCGCGATCCTCGACCAGATGCACGCCGAGCCGCGCAACCGCACAGCCAAGGTGCCCGCGCTGCTCAACCGCCTCGCCGCGACCGATCACCCGGTTCGAGTCGTGTACACGAGCGGCAACTGGCTCGACGTCGACAGCCTCGACGACGTGGTCAACGCCGCCGGTTTCTGATGATAGCCAGCGCCCTTTTCGTAGCCGCCGCGCGCGCTCGCGGATTCGGCCTGTGGACCGGGGTGCCGTGCTCGTATCTCACCTCGTTCCTCAACGAAGTGATCTCGAACCGCGACCTCACCTACGTCGCGGCGAGCAACGAAGGCGAAGCGGTCGCGGTCGCGGTGGGCTCGCACATCGGGGGCACGCCGGCGATCGCGATGTTCCAGAACTCGGGTCTCGGCAACGCGGTGAGTCCGCTCACGTCGCTCTCGCACACCCATCGCATCCCGGTGCTGCTGATCGTGAGCCGCCGCGGAGACCCGGAAGGCGCGGCCGACGAGCCGCAGCACGAGCTCATGGGCGAGATCACCACGCGCATGCTCGACGTGATCGGCATCGCGTGGGAGCGCTTCCCCGAAGACGCGAATGAGGTCGACGCGTGCCTCGAACGCGCGACCGCCCACATGGAAAAGACCGGCCTCGCGTACGCGCTCGTGATGCGCAAAGGCGCAGTCACGCCGGGACCGGCGCCTGAACTGCCTCGCGCCAGAACACTGCCGGTGATCGCTTCCACGCTCGACGGCACACCGGCGCATACGCTCAAACGCGAGTACCTCGCGGCGCTCCAGGCTGCGGCGACCGACCGCGACATCTTGGTCTCGACGACCGGTTACACCAGCCGCGAGCTTTACGCGCTCGGCGATCATCCGAACCAGCTCTACGTCGTCGGGGCGATGGGATGCGTCTCGAGCGTCGGCCTCGGTCTCGCGCTCGCGCGTCCCGACGTGAGAGTGACCGTGATCGACGGCGACGGCTCGGCGCTGATGCGCCTCGGCGCGCTCGCCGCGATCGGTTACCAGCGTCCGCTGAACCTGCTGCACATCGTGCTCGACAACGGGATGCACGAATCGACCGGCGGCCAGTTCACCGTGACTTCTTCGGTCGATCTCGCCGCGGTCGCAGCCGCGTGCGGCTACCCGGCCTCAACACGCGTCTACGATCCTGAAACGCTCAAAGACATTTTCTCGGCGCCGCGCCGCGAGCTCGGTTTCGTCTGCGCCGCCGTCGCGCCCGGCGTCCCCGACACACTCCCGCGGCCCACGATCACGCCTCCGCAGGTGACCCAGCGGCTGCGCGATCACCTCGCCCGACTCGAAAGGTCACCATGATCCTGCTCAATCCCGGTCCGGTCACCCTGACGCCCCGCGTGCGCCAGGCGCTCAACTGCGACGACATGTGCCACCGCGAGCCCGAGTTCGCGGCGCTCACCCTTGACGTGCTGCGCGCGCTCGAAGCGGTTTACGACGGCGGCGGCGAGTACGCGGCGGTGATGCTGAGCGGCTCCGGCACGTGTGCGGTCGAAGCGATGCTCTCGACATTCGCGTCGAAGACCGCGCCGACGCTGGTCGTGTGCAACGGGGTTTACGGCGAGCGCATGGCGGCGATGCTCGCGCGCCAGGACAAGCCCGCGGCATCGCTCAAGCTCGGGTGGACCGACGCGATCGATGTGACGCTCGTCGAGAAAAACCTGGACGCGAACCCCGACACCGCGAACGTGGCGGTGGTGCATAACGAGACGACCACCGGCAGGCTCAACGATCTCGGGGCGCTCGCCGCGCTGTGCGAAAAGCGTCGCGTCGGACTGCTGATCGACGCGGTGAGCAGCTTCGGCGGCGAAGCGCTTCCGCTGGCCGTATGGAAACCGCTCGCGGTCGCCGGCACCGCCAACAAGTGCCTGCACGGCGCGCCCGGCGTGTCGTTCGTGCTCGCGCGCCGCGACGCGCTCGATTCGGGCGCCAGCCACTCGACCACGCTCTATCTCGATCTGTCGACTTACTACCGCGAGCAGCTCAAAGGCTGGTCGCCGTTCACGCAGGCGGTGCACGTCGTGTCGGCTTTGCGTGCAGCGCTCAATGAATTCAAGGACGAGGGCGGCTGGGCCGCGCGTAACCGCCTCTACACCCAGCGCTCGACACGCGTGCGCCGCGTGCTCGCCGACGCGGGGATCGAGACGATGATCCCTGCCGCGGTGTGCTCGTCGATGCTGACCGCGTTCACGCTGCCGCAAGACGCCGATTACGTAGCGCTGCACGACTCGCTGAAAGACCAGGGTTTCGTGATCTACGCGGGCCAGGGCGCACTCGCCGGGCGCGTCTTCCGCATCGCTACGATGGGCGACATCGGTGACGCCGATCTCGACAGGCTGGCGGACGCGCTGAAAGCGTTTTTTACTCGCGCACACGCATGATGGGAGTGCCCGACACTGCGGTGATCGTCGCCGCCGGCCGCGGCGTTCGTCTCGGCGAGATGGGGACCGAACGTCCTAAAGGCTTCATCGAGCTCGGCGGTGTGCCGATCATCGAGCGTTCCCTCGCGTGTCTCGCCGCGGCCGGGGTGCGCCGCACGATCATCGTCACCGGTCACCTGTCCGAATACTACGAAGCGCTCGCGCGGCGGACGCCGAACATCGAGCTCGTGCACAACCCGGATTATGCGAATTCGGGAAGCATGTACACCCTCTATCTCGCGCGTGAGCGCGTCACCGGCGATTTCGCGCTGCTCGAATCCGACCTCGTCTACGAGCGGCGCGCGCTCGACGTGCTTTTCGCATCGATGTCGCACGAGACGCTGCTCGCATCGGGCGCTACGCGATCGGGCGACGAGGTGTACGTCGAAGCTGAAGGCGGCAGGCTGACCGGCCTGTCCAAGAAACGCGCCGATCTGAAAGGCACGGTTATCGGCGAGCTCGTCGGCCTCAGCCGGCTTTCGACGCGATGCCTGACTGCGATGTGCGCCCACGCCGAGCGGGTGTTCCGCAAGACGAAACACCTCGAATACGAGCACGCGCTGGTCGCGGCCGCGCGTGAAGTGCGAGTCGACTGCGCCCTCGTCCCCGACCTCGCGTGGACCGAGATCGACGACGAGCGTCATCTCGCGCGAGCACGCACCGAGGTCTACCCGCGTATCGTCGAACGCGACGCGGCGCACGCCGCCTCTATTGCATGCTGACACCCGAAGACATCAACGCTTTCGAACGCGACGGCTATCTCGTCGTCCGCGGCATGTACGCGCCCGAGGAAATCGAAGCGATGGCGGGATGGATCGACGCGCTCGTCGCCAAACCGCGGGTGCGCGGCGGCGACATGGTGTATCTCGAACACAGCCGCACCGAGCCGGGCCGCCGCATCCTTGCGCGCATCGAGAAGTTCGCCGAGCCCGGCACCCCTTTCGGCGACCTGGTGCGCAGCCGCAGGATGCTCGACGCGGTCGAAGCGCTCCTCGGCGGGCCCGCGCTGCTCTTCAAGGAAAAAATCAATTTCAAGCTGCCGGGCGGCGGCGGTTTCGAGCCGCACCAGGACATCCAGCCCGGGTGGGACGATTACGCGCCGTATTTCATCTCGCTCGCGATCGCGATCGACCCGAGCACGATCGAGAACGGCTGCCTCGAAGTCGCGCCGGGTCATCACCGCCGCGGCCTCATCGGCGAGCGCTGGAAACCGCTCGCCGCCGCCGAGCTCGAAGGGATGCGCTTCGAAGCGCATCCGATGGCGCCCGGCGACGTCATGTTCTTCGACTGCTTCGTGCCTCACCAGTCGCAGCCCAACGCGACCGCGCACCAGCGCCGCAACGTCTATCTCACGTTCAACCGCGCGGCCGACGGCGAGCACCGCGAGCGCTATTTCGCGGACAAGCGCCGCAACTTCCCGCCCGACCATGAGCGTGAGCCGGGCACCACTTACGTCTACCGCGTGTAACGCGCGACGGTGAGCCGCCGCACGCCCAGCGTGGCCGAAGTCGTCGCGGCTTACCGGCCGAAGTTCGCGCACGAAGTTCGCACCGAGTGGGCGATCGCGCTCGTCTACCGCCCGTTTTCTTTCGTGCTGACCCCGCTCTTCGCCGCGTGCGGCGCGTCACCGACGGCGGTGACGATGCTCGCCCTCGCGTGTGCGCTCTCGCTGCCGTGGCTGGCGGTCACGGCGGGCGAGTCGGCGTGGGCATGGGTCGGCGCGCTCGGCTTCGTCTTCTGCATCCTCGACTGCGTCGACGGCGATCTCGCGCGAGTCACCGCACGCGAGTCGAAATTCGGCGCGTATGCCGATTTCCTCACCGATACGATCTATCGCATCGCCCTCTACGGCTCGATCGGTTTGATGGTCGGGCGCTCGCAAACCGCGCAGGCGTTCATACCTCCGGGTGAAGGCGCGGGACTGGCCGCGGGTCTCGCGTGCGCGCTGCTTGCGATCGTCGCGCGAGCGTGCCGCCTGTATGTCGAAGCCGAAGGTTCGAGCGCAGCGCCGCTTTCGCCTCGTGCGATCGACACGAGCACGAGCGTCGCCGTCGCGTTTATCAGCGGCATCGATCATCTGTTGCCGATCGGCGTGCTCGCGTTCGGCGCCGCGGGAAGGCTCGACTGGCTGCTCGCGTATCTCTTCGCGTACTCGCTCGGGGATCTGGTGCTGACGCAAGCCGCCGCATGGCGGCGCCTGCGATGAGAGTGCTCCAGGTGTGTCCGTACGACGTCGCACGCGCGGGAGGTGTCCAACGTCACATCGTCGATCTTTCGAACGCCCTCGCGCGCGCGGGGCATGAGGTAACGATCGTCGCGCCCGCAGGCGACGGGGAGCCCGCGCTGCAGGCGGGCGTCGAGCTCTATCGCCTCGGGCGCTGCCGCGAGTGGCGCATGCACGGCACGCGCTTCGAAGTGACCCGCGCGTCGGTCGCCGAGCTGAAGGTTTTCGCAGCGCACGCGGCGTCGCGGCCTTTCGGCGTCACGCACTTTCATACGCTGTGGACGCCGCTGATGCCGTGGCAGGTCTACCGGCGCGCGGCCGCGTTCGCTGCACGCCGTGTCGCCACTTTTCACGACACGCCGCCGCCGGGCGCGCCGGGCGCTGTCACGCGCGCGGTTTTCCGCGTGCTGAGCCGCCGCCTCTCGCTCGGACTCGACGCGATGATCGCGGTGTCGAGCGCGCCGGCGGGCCACCTGCGGCCGGTCGCGCGTTGCCCGCTCGTGCGCCTGCCGCCGTGCATCGACCTTTCTCCGTATGCGTCGCTTGAGCGTGAGCGCGAAATCGACCGCGCGCCTACCGTGCTTTTCGTCGGCCGCCTCGAGCCGCGCAAAGGCGTGCTGCTGCTGATCGAAGCGTTCGCGCGCGTGCGCCGGTCGATTCCGGATGCGCGACTCGTCGTCTGCGGCGACGGCGAGCAGCGCAGCGCCGCTGAGGCGCTCGGCGCAAGCCTCGGCGTGACCGATGCGGTGACATTCACCGGTGCGCTTTCAGACACCGGGCGGCTCGCGCTTTATGCAGAGGCGGACGTCTTCTGCGCGCCGTCGCCGTACGGCGAAAGCTACGGGCTCGTCCTCGCCGAGGCGATGGCCGCGGGCGTGCCGGTCGTCGCCGCCGCCAACGCGGGGTACGCGACGGTGCTCACCGGCGCGGGCGCAGCGGGACTCGTCGAGCCCGGTGACGTTTCCGCTCTGGCCGCACGGTTGAGCGCGGTGCTCGGGTCGCGTGAGCGCGCCGACGAGCTGTCAGCGTGGGGTCGCGCGAACGCGTCGCGCTCCGACGTCAACGCGAGGCTCGGAGACTTTCTCGACGTGTACTCGGCGTCGCCTTCTCGAGCGGCCCCGGCAGCGGATACCAGCGCTCGAGCATCTCCCGCACGTAGCTGACGACCGCGGGGTCGGGACGCTCGTCGAAGTTGTCGTTCATCGTGACGAACTTCGGGCGCAGCTTCTCCGCGATGCCGTGCTGCAGGCGCACCTGCCACAGCCTGTTCTCGAGCGGAAAGTAGTAGCTGTCGCGATAGGTGCGCGCGAGCGGCGCTGCGACTGCGCGGCCGAGCGCCAGCGCGTAATGCGGATAGAGATACTCGGGCGCGATGTCGCCTGCGCGCCTGAAGCGGCTGTCTCGCGTGTGCTGCGCGGCTTCGGGCCATTCTTCGAGCATCGAACGCCACAGCTCGCGGTCCACCGGCAGCGGCACGTGATTGACCGGGCCCCGGCGCGCACGACCGAAGCGGGTGTCGAGGAGATGGTTGGCGCGCGCGAGCCCGGCGTTCCACGGCGAGACGCGGGCGTCGTCGCGACGCGCGGGGCGCGCGGTGCGGCCGAGCCGCGGATACACGCGGACACTCCCGTCTTCGCCGAAGAAATCCGCGATGCTGACCGGCGCGCGCAGCAGCATGTCGTCTTCCATGTAGACGAAGCGCTTCGACACCCCCGGGATGAGGTGCAGGTGCGAAATGATCGCGAACGAGCTGAAGGTGGGGAGCGACCGCGCGTCCATGACCTCGTCGTGGTGAACGATAGTGAGCTTCGGGTGTTCGGCGTCGAGCCACGACGGGACTTGCGGGCGGCACGTGAGCAGATGGACGCGGCGCACCCATGGCATGTGCCGCGCCACCGAGCGCAGGCTGTAGCGCAGCAGCTCGAGGTTGTCGCGAGTGCGGTTGGGATTGACGTCGTGCGAGGTCCCCGCGTGGAAACGCAGCAGCTCGGCGTAGCCCGGCCACTGGTCGTCGACCCAGGTGTAGACGAGGTCGATGCCTTCGTCGCGCTGCGCTTCAGCCATCGGTTCGGTTTCGCTTCCTTGCTGCAGGCGAGGCGCCTGCGCTACAGGTCTTCGTCACTTCGTCACTTCGTCACTTCGTCACTTCGTCTGTCGCAACGATCCGCCGCCTCGCCCGCATGAAGCGCTGCAGCGCAGTCAGGTGCGCGAGCGCGCCGAGCACCAGCAGGCCGGCATTCATGGTGTCGATTTCGGTGGCGGGCACGAGCGGCATGAAGCGCGCGAGCGCGAGCAGCCCCACGATGAAGATGACGCGCTCGAGGCGCTCGAGAAGATCGGGCCAGCCCGCGTTGTCGATCACGATTTCCATCGCCGCGCGAGCCTTGTTGTAGCTCGTGAGCAGGCCTCCGCTCGACGCCAGCAGCGCGGCGGGCCACGCGTCGTGCACCCACGCGATGCTCGCGAGGACCGCGAGCTCCTGGTAGCGATCGATGACCGCGTCGAAGTAACCCCCGAATTTAGAGGTCCTGCCGGTGAGCCGCGCCACCGCGCCGTCGAGCCCGTCGAACGAGAACGCGACCGCGAGCCACACTGCGAAGATGAGGCTGTCGCCGTGCAGCGGATAAGCGGCAGCCGCCGCGAGCACGAGCACCAGGCCCGCAAAAGTGATCGAGTTCGGCGAGAAACCCGCACGCGCCAACCCGCGCGCGAGAAACTCCCACACCCGGTTCATGTGATCGCCGTAACGGCCGTCTAGCATCGTTGTCCCATCAAACTTCCATCATGTAGCGCAGGCGCCC
>JAQGNC010000666.1 GCA_028292065.1 Betaproteobacteria bacterium | reverse complement strand
CGGCGCCTGGCGCGACACCTGCGGCGCGCCAGCGCACGAGCCAGCGAAACGGCGTCCCCCGGTCCGGCCGCTCGATCCACACGACTGCCCCGCTCGTCGTGCGGATGACCGCGACGCCCGGCGCTTCCTGCGCGTCGACCGTGCCTTCGGTGCGCCACAGCGCGAGTGTGTCGGTGAGGAAAGCGAGTAGCGACTCAGGAACGGCAGCGGTCATGTGTTTTTACGAGCGCCTCGGGATTGCTTCGTCGCTGTCGCTCCTCGCAATGACTGCCAAGCGGGGTCATCGCGAGGAGCGGGAGCGACGCGGCGATCTCGTGGCGCACGTACGCTGCGAGCGCCTCGGGATTGCGCAGCCTGTCCTGAGCCCCGTCGCAGGATCACCACGTTCCTCGCAATGACAACGTTGGATGCGCCGGTGTCAGCATTCGGAGGGGTCAGACCCCGGTTCTGCTTTTTGCTTTTGGCGCCTGTCCCCGGTTTGCTTAAGCGGCCTCAGAACGCGGTCCCACTCCGTATCTCGTCGGAGATCTCGCGAAACAGATACTCCCCGTCACTCAACTCACCTTTGAATTCGCCGTTCTCGACGACGACTTTGCCGCGCATTACGGTGAGCACCGGCCAGGCAAACACTTCGTGGCCTTCCCACGGTGAGTAGTCCTGCTCGTGCAGCATCTCCTTCTTCAGCACGAAACGCTGCGACGGGTCGAGCACCGCGATGTCGGCGTCGGCGCCGACCGCGATCGCGCCCTTGCGCGGATACAGACCCATGATCTTCGCGGCGTTGGTCGATACCAGATCGACGAACTTCTCGAGCGAGTAGCCGCGGCGGCCGACCATCTCGGTGTACATGATCGCCACGCGAGGCTCGACCCCGACGTTGCCGCCGGTGGTGTCGTCGATGCGCTTGCCCAGCGTTTTCACGTTGAGCGCGCAGCACACCTCGTCGGTCGCGATCGCGTGGATCGTGCCGTCGACGGTGCCGCTCCACAGCGCGTCCTGGTCCTGCTGCGACTTCAGCGACGGGTAGGTGTGGTACATCTGGCCGTTCGGGCGCTTGTAGTCCTCGGCCGTGTACATCAGGTACTGGTGCAGGGTCTCGGCATAGACCGGCATCCCTTCGGCGCGCGCTTCGCGTATGGCGTCGACGCCCGACTGCGCGCTCACGTGCATGAAGTAGAGCGCAATACCGGGAACGTTACGCGCGAGCGTGAGCACGCGGCGAAACGAGAGCTCTTCGGACAGCGCGTTGTGGACTTCGGCGAGGTGCTCGAAGCCGGTTCGCCCTTCGCGGATGAGCTTGTCGTACATGTGCATCACGATGTCGTTGTCCTCGCCGTGCATGACGCACATCCCGCGCTCCTGCGCGACGACCTTGAAGACTTCCCAGATGTCGCCGAAATCGACCATGCGGCCGCGGCGGCTCGGGGTGATGTCGGTGGTGAAGATCTTCACCGTCGGATAACCCGCGCGCAGCGCTGCGGCGAGCTGGTCGAAGATCTCCGGCGGCAGCGCGCCTTCGATCATCACGTGAAAGCTGTAATCGCAGTAGCACTGGTCGAACCAGTCTTCATGCCGATCTTGAATCGCCTGCTGGATGGTCTTGCCGTGCGTCCAGCGGGCGAAGTCGATCAATGTGGTGGTCCCGCCCCACAGCGCCGCGCGGCTCACCACTGAAGGCGGGTCGGTGTAGATGATCGTCCCGTCGGGCTGCGGCGAGTACCACTTGCAGTGCACGTGCGGATCGATTCCGCCGGGCATGACGATCCTGCCGGTGGCGTCGATGAGGCGCTGCGTGCTTTCGTGCGGCAAGGTGCCTGCCGCCGCGATGGCTGCTATTTTCCCGTCCTTGATCGCGACGTCGCAGGCGGCAACGCCTGCGGTGGTGACGACACGGTCGCCGCTGATGATCAGATCGAACATGCGTATGTCCTATGTCGGATGCGGATTTCCGGGAGGATTCTGCACCAGTTTCACCGCACGAGGGCGCGCTCGCCGTCGAAAAAGGGGAAGCGGCATGAATCCGGGGAAGGGCACCCCGCGTGCGGCGAGCTTCGAGCGCTTGGCTGCAGGCGAGGCGCCTGCGCTACTTGGAGCGCATCACTACTCCGCGCGGATGCCCGCCGTTTGCACCACTCGCGTCCATCGCGCGATCTCGGCGCTGAAGAACGCCGCGAAATCCCGGGGTGAGCTTTCCACCGGGTCCGCGCCCGCGGCGAGGAGTTGAGCGCGCACCTGCGGCTGCTTCATCGCTTTGCGGATCTCGCCGTTGAGCCTGTTCACGATCGCCGCGGGCGTTCCGGCGGGGGCGAGCACGCCGTACCACTGGCTCATCTCGTAACCCGCAATGCCCGACTCGGCCACGGTGGGGATCTCGGGCGCCGCCGCGGAACGCTTCGAGGTCGTCACCGCCAGCGCGCGCAGCCGTCCGCTTCTCGCGTGCGGAAGCGTCGACGGCAGGGTGCAGAAACACACCGGCACGTGACCTGCGATGAGATCGTTCAGCGCGGGACCCGTTCCTTTGTAAGGCACGTGCACGAGATCCACTTTCGCGGCGGCGCGAAAGAGCTCGGTCGCGAGATGCGCGGAGCCGCCGATGCCCCCCGACGCGTAGCTGAGCTCACCCGGGCGCGATTTCGCGATTGCCACGAGGTCCTTCACATTCTTCGCCGGCAGCGACGGATGGACGACCACCAGGAGCGGCGAGTCGACCATCTGCCCGACCGCCGCAAACGCGGTGGCCATGTTGAAAGGCAGCCTGCTCTGAAGCGCGGGCGCGAACGCGTAATTACCCGGCGCGGCGAGCAGCGTGTAACCGTCGGCAGGCGACTTCGCCGCGAGCTCGGCTGCGATCATGCCGTTGGCCCCGGGCCGGTTGTCGATGACGAGCGGCTGTCCGAGCGATTCGGCGAGCGCCGGGCTCAACGTTCGCGTCACGAGGTCCGCACCGCCGCCGGGCGAGAAGCCGATCAGCACGCGTATGGTCCTGGCCGGGTATTCCTGTGCCGGCGCCGCGCTCGAGAGCGCGAGCACCGCGAGTGCGGCGATTCGCACCGCCCATGTTGTTTTCATCCGGTCCGCCTCCTCGACCCAGTGTGGCGATGCGGGCGCCGCCGTGTCAAACGCGATGCTCGCGCGGCGCCGTCGTGAGCTTCCGGGGTCTTTATTTCCCCTGACGGGGGCGCCGGCTGTGGCGGCGTGTTAAGGTGGTCCGCTCCCCCACATTCGTTCATGAAAGTCGAGGCACGTATGTCCCAGAACCGGCAGGAATCCATCGAGCAGGACCGCGACCGCATCGACGTGAGCGAGGAACACGAGTGCCGCTTCTGGACCGAGAAACTCGGCGTCAGCTACTCGGCGCTCAAAGCGATCGTGCTCAAGGTCGGCCCTCGCGCCTCCGACGTGAAGGCGTACCTGGGTAAGTAACGGCAGCGCTCGCTCCGTGCATTCTTGTGTGCGCTGCAGCAAATAAAGCGTCGGGAGCGCGGCAAAGCCGGTAGACTCTTCCGTATCGAAGCGGCCCGAGCTACTGGAGAACACGAATGACCATCACATTGCAGGACGTCTGCTGGTTGCGCGAAGCGGCGCTGAAGCGCGGCTCGCACGAAATGCCTCCCGCGATCGCGCGCAAGCTGATGGGCGCCCAGCTCATCACCAAAGGTAGCGGCGATTGCATGCACATCACCCCTCGCGGCGAGCTCGCGCTCGCGCGGCTCGGCTGATGAAAACCACGTGGCAGATCGTCGCCGTCGCCGACAGGGTGACCGACTTTCGCTGGATCTGGGAAGAGCTGCGCAATGGCAACGTCGTCGCGCGCTCGGCCGAAAGGTTCGAGCGTTACGACGAGTGCGCGCAGGACGCGCACCAGCGCGGTTACGAGTCGCCGCGCGTCGAACGCTTGCGATAACGCCGCGACTTGTCGCGGCTGCAGGCGAGGGCGCCTGCGCCAGGCGATGCGGGCGGCGCCTTTTGTAGCGCAGGCGCCCCGCCTGCAGCAGACCGACTGTTATTTCTCCCGCTTCGCGCTGACCCTCTGGCCTTTGAGCGTCGTCTTGCTCAGCGCGCGGATGACTTTATCCGCGTCCGCTTCCGGCACTTCGACGACCGAGAACTTGTCGCCGATCTGGATCGCGCCGATCGAGCTGCCCGGGATGTCGGCTTCGCCGGCGATTGCGCCGACGAGATCCTTGGGCCGTATGCCGCGCTGCTCGCCGGCGGTGATGACGATGCGAGTCATCGCATCGTTGCGGCGTTTGGGCGGACGGCTGCCGTCGTCGCGGTCTTTAGCCGGGCCTCTGCTTTCCCACGGTGAACGAACTTCGCCCGCGCCTGCGTCGCGACGCTGCCGCCCCTGCGGCGCCCCGGAGCTGCTCTCCTTGCCACGCCCCGACTTGCGCTCGTAGCGTTCGCCGCCGCCGCGAGGCCCGCGCGAGTCGGTGTGATTCGACGCGGTCGGCATCTCGTTCTCGGTTTCTTCGCCCAGCGTCGCTTCGGCCGCGAGCTTGGCTGCGGCCGCGGCGATGTCGAGCGGATCGAACTCTTCCGCGAGCGTCTGCACGGCGACGCGGTAGAGGCCGAAAGCATCCTCGACGAGGGACTCGCGCAGCGCCGCGGTGAGCAGCTCCATGCGCCGCGCGCGAAGGTCGGCGACCGTCGGCAGGCGCGCCGACTCGATCCTCTGCTTGACCACTTTCTCGATCGCTTTCAGCAGCCCCTGCTCGCGCGGCTGGACGAGCGTGATCGCGGTGCCTTCGCGGCCCGCGCGCCCGGTGCGCCCGATACGGTGCACGTACACGTCGGGCGACTCGGGAATGTCGTAGTTGATGACGTGGCTCACGTGCTCGATGTCGAGGCCGCGCGCCGCGACGTCGGTCGCGATCAGCAGGTCGGCCGTGCCTTCACGGAAGCGAGTCATCACGCGGTCGCGCTGCGCCTGCGCGAACCCGCCATGCAGCGCTTCGGGGCTGTAGCCGTGGCTCGCCATCGCTTCGGTGAGCTCGTCGACTTCGGTGCGGGTGCGGCAGAAGATGATCGCGGAGGCGGGAGACTCGAGGTCGAGGATGCGTCCGAGCGCTTCCAGCTTCTGCTGGCGCTGCACGGTGTAGGCGACTTGGCGCACGCGCGGCGTTTTCCGCACTTCCGCCTTGATCGCGATGCGCTCGGGATTGTTCATGTAGCGCTTGACGAGGTCGTTGATGCGGGGCGGGAACGTCGCGGAGAAGAGCGCGGTCTGCCGCTCTTTCGGCGTTTCCTGGAGGATCGCTTCGATGTCCTCGATGAAACCCATGTCGAGCATCTCGTCGGCTTCGTCGAGCACGAGATGCGTCACGGCCGACAGGTCGAGGCTGCCGCGCCGGATGTGGTCGAGCAGCCGCCCGGGCGTGCCGACCACCACCTGTACGCCGCGCTTGAGCATGCCGAGCTGGCGCTGGATCGGCTGGCCGCCGTAGATCGGCAGGACCGACACCTGCCGGTTCTTGCCGTACTTGTAGACCGCTTCGGCGACCTGCATCGCGAGCTCGCGCGTCGGCGTGAGGATGAGCCCCTGCACCGCGCGACTCTTCGGGTCGAGACGCTCGACGATCGGCAGCGCGAAAGCCGCGGTTTTGCCGGTCCCGGTGGCGGCGGTGCCGAGCACGTCGCGGCCTGCGAGGAGGAGCGGGATGGCGTGGGTCTGGATCGGGGTGGGCTCTTCGTAGCCGAGCTCGGTGAGGGCCGAGATGATGTCGGGGCTCAAACCGAGTGAATCGAAAGCGGCGGGGGCGGCAGGGGTTTCTGACATATGAATTTTTCCGTAAAGGGCACGCGGTGGCGTAGGTCGGGGAAGCGCCACAGTCTGCGAGTGGTGCGGCAGCGCGAGCGGCTATTCGGGGCGCAGCAAGCGAAAGGCCGGCAAGGTTACGCATGTTGCGGCACGGAATATATAGCAAAGCGGCACAAATTTGGTGCTGGCGCGCCGCCGCGTGGTGCGCTCATTGCCGCGGGCGGGCCGGCGCGCTATCGTGCGGACGCAGCCGTACACCACGATTCCAACCAAAAAACGAGGAGATTTCGGATATGCAGACCGCGCTGCGTGGCGGGTGTCGCCACGCCTTGAAAGGGCTCACCGCCGCGGCGCTCACGGCGCTCCTCGTAATCGGCGCCGAGACGGCCGCTGCGGCGCCCGCCGAATTTCCGTCCCGGCCGATCCGCGTCGTCGTGCCTTTCGGGGCCGGCGGCACCTCGGACATCATCGGACGCATCCTCACCGCGCGCATGCAGGAAGGACTCGCCCAGCGCCTGGTCATCGACAATCGCGGCGGCGCGGGCGGCGCGATCGGCACCGACATCGTCGCCAAATCGCAGCCGGACGGCCACACGATCGTGCTCGCGAGCAACGGCACGCACGCGATCGTGCCGTATCTCTACAAGAAACCGCCGTACGACCCGATCAGGGATTTCGCGCCGGTGGGCATGGTGGCGATCACCCCGACGGTGCTGGCGGTCAACAACGACCTGTCCGTGAAGTCGGTCAAGGACCTCATCGCGCTGGCGAAAGCAAAGCCGGGCGTGCTGGCGTTCGGCTCGTCGGGCGTTGGCAGCACGTCGCACATCGCGGGCGAGATGCTGAACGCGATGGCGGGCGTCCACCTCACGCACGTGCCGTACAAGAGCGCCTCGCTGGCGTATCCCGACGTGTTCTCGGGGCGGATCGCGATGCTTTTCGATACCGCGCTGTCGATGAGCCCGCACCTGAAAGCGGATCGCCTGCGCGCGCTCGCGGTGACCACGCCGAAACGCGTCGCCAGCCTTCCCCACCTGCCGACGATCAGCGAATCGGGCCTGCCCGGCTACGCAATGACGCTGTGGATCGCCATGTACGCGCCTGCGCGCACGCCCGCGCCTTTGATCGCGAAGCTCAACAGCGAAATGAATCGTGCCCTCAGCGCGCCTGAAGTGCGCGAGCAGATGGCGCAGCAGGGCGCGGAAGTGTCCTACGGCACGCCCGACGATCTGCTCGCCGCCACGAAACTCGATTTGAAGCGCATGGGCGAGATCGTGAAAGCCGCGAACATCGAGGCGCAGTAGGGGCAGCGGTTCAGGTAGCGCAGGCGCCTCGCCTGCAGCCCGCTGCAGGCGGGGCGCCTGCGCTACCTGGGGACAGACCCCGTTTTGAGAGGGGACAGACCCCGGTTTTGTTCTTTCAGAAGGGGTCTGTCCCCGGTTTGAACCGGGGCGAACCCCCGCATTAATATGACACCCGGCGGCCCACCGTCCAAGGCCGCCTCGCAAGGAGTAGGCATGACCCAGGCAATTACAGCGCGCGCCATTCCCGAGTTGCTCACGTGGCCCGAGGAAGGCATCACCCGCGTGCCGATGCACGTGTTTTCCGACCCCGAGCTCTACGCGTGGGAGCAGGACCTCATCTTCCGCGGCCCGACGTGGAACTTCCTGTGCCTCGAAGTCGAAATCCCCGAGCCCGGCGAGTTCATCACCACCCACGTCGGCGACAGCCCGATCATCGTCGTGCGACGCAAGGACGGTTCGATCAGCGCGCTGGTGAACCGCTGCGTGCACAAAGGCTCGATCATCTGTCACCAGCCGAAAGGCAAGCGCACCCGCACGCACAATTTCGTCTGCCCGTATCACAACTGGATCTACGATTTCGACGGCAACCTGACCAGCATCGCTTTCGAAAAAGGCATCCAGCAAAAAGGCGGAATGACCGCGGACTTCGACAAGACCGAGCACCGGCTTACGCGCCTGAACGTCGAGACGATCAACGGCCTGGTCTTCGGCACGTTCTCCGACGAGACCCCGCCGCTGCGCGAGTATCTCGGCCCGGTCATGGTCGAGCACATCGAGCGCACCCTGCACGGCAAACCGAAGATCCTCGGGCGCTACAGCCAGATGATGCACAACAACTGGAAGCTGTACATCGAGAACAGTCGCGACAACTATCACCCGAGCCTGCTGCACGCGTTCTTTTCGACGTTCAAGTTGAACCGCCTTTCGGCCGAAGGCGGCACCCGCCAGGACGACAAGAGCTGGCACCACATCACTTTCACCAAGCGCTACACCGACAAAGGCGACGCCGCGTACGATTCGGGAATGATCCGCGCGCAGAAAGAGGACTTCGGACTGAAAGACCCGTCGCTCATCGACCAGTGGATGGAGTTCCCCGACCAGATCACCAACTCGATCCAGAGCATCTTCCCGGGGTTCGTGCTCCAGCAGGTGATGAATTCGCTCGGCACGCGCCAGATCATCACGCACGGTCCCGAGAAGTGCGAGCTCGTGTGGACGTTGATCGGGCTCGAAGAGGACACCGAAGAGCAGACTTACGTGCGCCTGAAGCAGTCGAACCTCGTCGGTCCCGCGGGTCTGGTGTCGATGGAAGACGGCGCCATCGGCGGTTTCGTGCAGAAAGGCATCAAGGGCGACCTCGACAAGCGCGCGATCATCGAGATGGGGGGCAAAAGCGTCGGCGGCATGCCGACGCGTGCGACAGAGACCTCGGTGCGCGGCTTCTGGAAGGTGTATCGGGAGCTGATGGACGTGTGAGAGCACGTCAGATCATCGACCACGAAGGACACGAAGGGGCGCTAAGGAAAACCTGCGCGTTCTTTTGCCGACACCAAGCACACGACAAACCCACCCCCATCCCGGCCTTCCCCCTGAAGGGGAAGGAGAGTTATCCGCGCCGCGGATGACCAAAACATTCCCTCCCCTTCAGGGGGAGGGTTAGGGTGGGGGTGGTTTCAAAAAGGTTGAAGATGAATTCGACAGTAGTTCCCCTCCCGAAGCAGACACCAATCCCCGCGACCGTCCGCGACGCGATCGCGACCCTGCAGATGCAGTACGTCCACGCGATCGACGACGACCGGATCGAGCGCTGGCCGCAGTTCTTCACCGAGAAGTGCGTGTACCAGATCATTCCCCGCGTCGAATACGACCAGGGGCGCCTCATCGGCGTCTGGTTCTGCGACAACCGAGCCATGCTCGAAGACCGCGTGAGCGCGCTGCGCGAAGTCAACGTCTACGAGCCGCACGTGTACCGTCACGTCATCGGGCCGACCGAGATCATCGATCACGCCGACGGCGCTTACCACGCCCGCACGAGCTACATCGTCGTGCGCACCATGTCCGACGGTGAGATGAGCGTTTTCAGCGCCGGACGCTACGTCGACGAGATCGTCGTCGACGGCGAGACGGCGCTGCTGCGCAAGCGCAGCGTCGTCACCGATTCGTACCGCTACGACACGCTGGTGGTGATTCCGCTGTAAAACGCGCCGCCGCGATGACAAAGAACGGTCATTGCGAGGAGCGCCAGCGACGCGGCAATCTCGAGGCGCTCGAAAAACAACGACGTAGCCCACTCACGCTAAGATAGAGCAATGGCTACGGAGTCGAGATCGGTCCAGTGCTGCATCGCCGGCGGCGGCCCGGCGGGAATGATGGCGGGCTTGCTGCTCGCGCGCTCGGGTGTGCAAGTGCTCGTGCTCGAGAAGCACGCCGACTTCCTGCGCGATTTTCGCGGCGACACGATCCATCCTTCGACACTGGAAGTGATGCACGAGCTGGGGCTGCTCGAGCGCCTGCTGCAGCTCCCGCACCAGCGCGCGCCGACGATGAACGCGCAGTTCGGCGATCTCGCGGTCGAGATCGCCGATTTCTCGCGCCTGCCGACGCGCTGCAAGTTCATCGCGTTCATGCCGCAGTGGGATTTCCTGAGCTTCCTCGCGGGAGAAGCCGCGCGCTATCCGACTTTCGAGCTGCTCATGAGCGCGGAGGCGACCGGCGTGATCGAAGAAGGAGGGCGTGTGGTCGGTGCGCGGGCAAGGACGAGTGATGCGGAGCTCGAGATCCGCGCCGACCTCGTGATCGCCGCCGACGGCCGCCATTCGGCGATGCGCACCGCGGCGGGACTCGGTGTCGAACAGCTCGGCGCGCCGATGGATGTGCTGTGGTTCCGACTTTCGCGCAAACCGGACGATCCCACTGAGACCATGGGGCGCTTCGGCGGCGGCCGCATATTCATCATGCTCAACCGCGGCGATTACTGGCAGTGCGGTTTCGTCATCCGCAAAGGGTCGATCGAGCAGGTGCGCGCACGCGGGCTCGAGGCCTTTCGCGCGGCGGTCGCGGCGTCGGCGCCGTTCGTTTCCGACCGCGTCTTCGAGCTGACCGACTGGGACCACATCAAGCTGCTGACTGTCGCGGTCGACCGCATGCCGAAGTGGTCGCGACCCGGGCTGCTCTTCATCGGCGATGCGGCGCACGCGATGTCGCCGATCGGCGGGGTCGGGATCAATCTTGCGATCCAGGACGCCGTCGCCGCTGCGAACATCCTCGCCGCGCCGCTGCGCACGCGAACGCTGACGACCGGGAACCTCGAGGCGGTGCAGCGCCGCCGCGAGTTTCCAACGCGGGTGACTCAGCGCCTGCAGCTGCTCATGCAGGACCGCGTGGTCACGCGAGCGCTCGAACGCGACGTCGCCTTCACGCCGCCGCTCGCGATCCGGCTGATGGCGCGGTTCGCGGCGCTGCGCCGCATCCCCGCGCGTGTCATCGGCATGGGCGTCAGGCCCGAGCACGTCCGCACGCCGCTTATCGTGCCCGAGCGCCTCGGGATTGCCCTTCGACAAAGCTCAGGAAAGGCTTCGTCACCGCGTTCCTCGCGATGACAAAAACTGTCAGCGCGACGCGGCGATCTCGTGACGCACGAAACGAGGCAGGGCTTGCCTCAGCCGTTCTGCAGCGCCAGGTTCGCTTCCTTCACGAGCTTCTTCCACTTCGCGATCTCCGCGCGTATGTGCGCGTTGAACTGCTCGGGCGAGCTGCCGACCGGCGTCGAGCCGTCGGTGGCGAGGCGCTGCACGACGTCCTGCTGCCTGAGCGCTTCGACGATCGCGCCGTTGAGCTTGCGAACGATCGGCTGCGGCACCTTGGACGAGGCGATGACGCCGTACCACTGGTCGACTTCGTAACCGGGCAGCCCTGCTTCGGCGATGGTCGGCAGATCGACGGACGGCGAGCGCTTGCCCGCGGTGATCGCAAGCCCGCGCAGCTTGCCCGCCTGCATTTGCGCACGCGTGCCGATCAGCGAACCGAACCCGAGCTGGACCTCGCCGGCGAGCATCGCGGGAATGACCGCCGCGGTGCCTTTGTACGGCACGTGAACCATCTTCACGCCCGCCATGTGGTTGAAGAGCTCGCCCGAGAAGTGCTGGAGCGTGTTGTTGCCTGAGGAGCCGAAGTTCATCTTCCCGGGGTTCGCCTTGGCGTACGCGATCAGCTCCTTCGTGTTCTTCACCGGCACCGACGGGTGGGTGTACATCACGTAGAAGAGCGAGCTTGCCTGCGAGATTCCCTGCAGGTCTTTCTGCATGTCGTAAGGCAGGCCGGGGTTGGTCGCCGCGTTCACCGAATTCGACGCCGAGATGAGGCCGATCGTGTAACCGTCGGGTATCGCTTTGGCCACGGTGTCGACGCCGATCGCACCGCCCGCACCGGTGCGGTTGTCGACGACGAACTGCTGTCCGAACTTCTCGCCGAGCTTCTGCGCGATCGTGCGCGCGGTGAGGTCGGTGCCCGCGCCGGGCGCGAACGGGCAGATGAAGCGCACGGGCTTCGTCGGGTAATTGGCTGCGGGATCGTTTTGGGCTGCAAAAGCGGGAGCAGCGATTGCGGCGGCACAGCATGCCGCGAGTAGTTCAATTTTGTGGCGGATCATGTTTTTTCCTCACTCGGGGGCGGCAGTATACCTCCGCGTAGAACCCTCACCCGGGTAGCGCGCTATAACAAAGGACACGGTCTGGCGGACACGGCGCCAGCGACGCGACGTCCGGGCACACCACCTGCTCGCATACCGTTTTTATCGAGAGGGGTACGCCATGGAAGGCAGTCACAACGCCGATGAGGATTTCGCCCGGCTCAAAGCGCTCGTCGAGGACATACGCGTCGCGATGATGACGACCATCGATGACGACGGCACGCTCAGGAGCCGGCCGCTGCAGACGCTCAGATGCGCCGACGAAGGCACGCTCTGGTTCTTCACTTCGGCGAGCTCGCCCAAGGTCGCGGAAGCGCAGGCCGGCGGGTGGCAGGTCAATCTCAGCTATGCGAATCCGGGAAAGCAGGATTACGTCTCGATCTCGGGGCGCGCGTCTGTTTCACGCGACCGCAAGCTCATGGAAACGCTCTGGTCGAAGTACGCCGAAGTTTTTTTCCCGAAAGGCATCGACGATCCCGATCTCGCGCTGCTGCGCGTCGACATCGAGAAAGCGGAATACTGGGATTCGCCCGGGTCCGCGGTCGGACGCCTCTACGGGCTCGCCAAAGCGCTCGCGACCGGCGACAAGGACGCCCTCGGCGACAACGTGAAGCTCGGCGGCTGAGCCAGCGTTGTAACACTTGCTTACACACGCTCGCACTTGCTTGCGATATCCCCCGCTGAATCAGCCTCTAATAGTCAGGCAGACTGTTTTCAACGGGAGAAACACCATGAAGCGCATTATCACGGGACTTTTCACTGCCGCGATCCTCGCGGCCTCGCCGGTATGGGCCCACGGCGGCCGCGATCGAGACGATGACGATCACGGCAGGCACGGCGGCAGGCATGTCGAGCGCGAGCACCGCGACGACGATCGCGACTTTCGCAAGTTCGAGCACGCCCGACGCGGGGGCCGCGACGTCGTGATCGTTCGCGAGTTCGAGCCGCGCATCGTCGAGCGCCACATCACTTACGTCGAGCCCGCTCCGGTTTACGTGCAGCAGCCGGGATTCAACATCTTCATACCGCTGCGGTAAAGGCGGGCTGCTCGTCGTAGCGCAGGCGCCCGCGCCTGCAGCAGTGTTTCCGGGGCGTGAACCTCGAGCATGCGCGGTTGCAGGCGAGGCGCCCTTCGACAGGCTCAGGACAGGCTCTGCGCTACATGCTCCCGCTCAGCGCGTGTTGCGGCTATCATGATCCGCTTCCGAAGTCGGGAGGAGGATCGTGAGAACAAAAGAACTCGCGCTCATAACGGGCGTGCTCTGCGCTTTGCCCGCTGTGGTCGATGCGCAAAATCAGCGGCCGCTGCGCGTGCTCGTCGCGTCGGCGCCGGCCGGGCCGGCAGACGTCCAGGCTCGGCTGCTCGTGCCGAAGATGAGCGAAGCGCTCGCGCGCACGCTCATCGTCGACAATCGGGCGAGCAATAACGGGGTTTTCGCGACCGAGATTTGCGCGAAAGCCGCGCCTGACGGGTCCACCGTCTGCGTCGGCAACAGCGGCACGCACGCGGTCAACGCCACGCTCTACCAGAAGCTCCCCTACGACGTGCTGCGCGATTTCCGGGCGGTGAGCCAGTTCTCCACGACCGGCATGGTGGTCGCGGCGAACGCCAAGCTTCCCGGCGCGACGCTGCAGGATCTCGTTGCGTACGCGAAGAAGAACCCCGGCAAAACCAATATCGCGATTCCCGGCGCGACCGGTCAGCTCGCGGGCGACGCGCTGTGGTCGCGCCTGCAGATCGAGATGAACAACGTCAATTACAAGGGCAGCGCGCCTTCGGAAATTGCGGTCGTTTCGGGCGAATCGCAGATATCGCTGCTGACCCCGCTCGCGTCGATGAACCACATCGCCTCGGGACGCATGAAGGCCTACGGCATCACGAGCGCCCAGCGCCACCCGCTGCTGCCGAATGTGCCGACGATCGCCGAGCAGGGCGTGCAGGGTTACGATTTCCAGTTCTGGACCGGCCTCTTCGCGCCAAAGAAGATATCGGAGCGCACGCTGCGTGAGCTTCACAAAGCGGTGGTGATCGCGCTTCAGACACCCGAGGTGCGAGACCGTTACACGCAGCTCGGTTTGGTGGTGGTCGCCAACTCGCCCGAAGAATTCGCGCAGGTGGTGAAGACCGACGTGGAGAAGTTCAGGAAAGCGATACTGGAGTCGGGGATTACCCGCCTGTAGTCGCGCAGTTCGCACTTAAAACGTATGACTCTCAAAACAGGACGCAAGATGGCCAAGGCATACTGGATCTGTTTCTATCGTTCGATTTCGAATCCCGACGCGCTCGCGGCGTACGCGAAGCTCGCGGGCCCTGCGATTCAGGCCGGCGGCGGACGTTTTCTCGCGCGCGGCGGGGTCGTGAAGACCTACGAAGCGGGACTGAACCAGCGCACCGTCATGATCGAGTACGACAGCGTCGATAAGGCGATCGCGGCGCACGACAGCGAGGGCTACCAGGCCGCGCTGAAGGCGCTGGACAA
>JAQGNC010000414.1 GCA_028292065.1 Betaproteobacteria bacterium | reverse complement strand
AAATCCCTGAGCGGGTCGTAAGACGTTTTTTCCAGCAGCGGGCCGATCCAGTGGGCGCTGCCGGTCACGAGCAGGGTGTGCCCGTCGGGCGGCGCTTTGGCGACGAGGTCCGCGATGAGGACAGTCGCGCGATTGTCGACGATCAGCGGCTGCCCCAGCGGCGCTGCTAGCGCGCGCGAGAGCAGGCGTGCCGGGAAATCGTTCCCGCCTCCGGCCGGCGAGGTGACGATGCGGATGGGCCGGGTCGGGTAGCTCTGCGCAAACGCGGGGCTCGCGGTGAAACCGGCGAGTCCCAGTGCGAATATCGATGCGACGCATCGCTTGTTAAGAGTGCATGACAAAATGCCCCCTCACCCTGACCCTCTCCCCGCACGCGGGGCGAGGGGACTTTTTTCCCGGGTGCTCTAAGCATGGCGAACAACTCGCGACCGTTCGCCCTGAGCCTGTCGAACGGCGAACAACTCGCGACCGTTCGTCCTGAGCCTGTCGAAGGGCGAACAACCCGCGACCGTTCGCCCTGAGCCTGTCGAAGGGCGAACAACGCCGCGACCGTTCGCCCTGAGCCTGTCGAAGGGCGAACAACTCGCGAGCTTCGACCTACTCCCGCATCGCCCGCGCTTTCTTCGCTGCCGGGCGCTCCCAGCAGCGATTGAGCCACGCCTGCACGTGTGGCCATTTCGCGAGGTCGAGCGACAGCGCGCGATACAGCGCCGAGGCGACGTTGAGATCGCCGACCGAGAACGCCGGGCCTGCGAGCCACTGCGATTTCGCGAGCGCGGTCTCGAGCACGTCGAACGATTCGACGATCTCTTTCCACGCGGAGTCCGCGACGTCTTTTTTCCGTTCGCCTTCGGGCAGCTCTTTCGAATGCCTGACGTAGTTCACGATCTGGCGATCGAGACGGTCGGTCTCCCACAGGCTCCACTGCCACGCCGCCGCTTCGTGCTGCGGGTCCGCCGGATAGAGCGAACTGCCGTGTTTCTTCGCGAGATAGAAATTGATCGCCATCGATTCCGACAGGATGAACCCGTCGTCGTCGATCGTCGGCACGCGCCCGTTGGGATTGAGGGCGCGATAATCAGGCGTCTTGGTCTCCGGCGCGCGCGGCAGGTAGTCCTTGTGGTCGTAGGCGAGACCGAGCTCGCCGACCATCCACAAGGTGCGCAGCGCGCGCGATTTAGGCGAGCCGTAGATGCGTAGCATGTTGTTCCTCCGTGATTGTGCGGGTGACAGGAGTTTAAGCGAGGATCGAGGCGAGGCGCCTCGCTATTGCGGCGGCAACCCCGCGGCCGTGACGACCTTGCGCCAGCGCACCACGTCGGCGCGCAGATAAGCCGCGTACTCCTGGGCTCCCATTGGCGCAGGCTCGAGGCCCAGCGCGGCATAACGCTCGCGCACTTCCGCGGTACCGAGGATTTTCGCAATCTGACTCTGAAGGCGCGCCACGATCGCAGCCGGCGTGGCGGCCGCCGCGAGCAGCCCGTAACGCGTGTCGACCTGGACTTCGGGAAAGCCGGCTTCGGCGAACGTCGGCGCGCCGGGCAGCGACTGCGCGCGCGTCGCGCTCGCGACCGCGAGCACTCGCACTTTGCCCGTCCTGATCTGCGCGATCGCGCCCGGCGCCGAAATGAACATCGAGTCCACATGACCGCCGATGACATCGGTGAGCGCGAGCGAAGCACCCTTGTACGGAACGTGGACCATGTCGATCCCGGCCGTCGTCTTCAGGAGCTCCGCGCCCAGGTGCAGCGATCCGCCGTTGCCTGAGGACGCAAAATTGAGCTTTCCGGGGTGCGACTTCGCGAGCGCCACGAATGCCTTGACGCTGCGAACCGGCACGGAGGGATTCACGATGAAGATGATGTCGCTCGTCGCGATCGAGCCCACCGCCGCAAAATCGCGAATCGGATCGAAAGGCAGCTTCGCGTAGGTGCTCGCGTTGATCGTGAATGACGATGAGATGACGAGGAGCATATAACCGTCAGGCGGCGATTTCGCCACGAGGTCGCTGCCGATGATGCCGTTCGCGCCTGCACGGTAGTCGACGATGAAGGGCTGGCCGAGGAGCTCCTGCAGCTTTTGCGCGACCGGTCGCACCGAAAAATCGTTCGGGCCGCCCGGCGCGAATGGAACGATGATGCGCACCGGTTTCACCGGGTATTCCTGCGCGCCAACCGATGTGCCGCCGGCGAGCAGTCCCGCGGTTGCGATGAGCGCTGCGACGAGACGGCCGCGACGCGCTCGCGAAATCATCATCTGGCGAATATCGCCTTCGGGATCATCCCGTGTATTCCCTTGGTCCCGTCGACCACCTGCGTCACGTGGAAATCCACGGCGACGCTCGAGATCATGTACGCCTCTTCACGCGTGAGGTGAGGAAACCGCCGAACGATGAAGTCGATCGATTCGCGCACCGCGATCTTCATCGCGTCCTCGAGGTTCGGGTGCAGGCCCATCACGATCCAGTGCGTCGGCGTCTCTCCGCGCGGCCACGTGAGCTTCATGTCCTTGCGCACGATGAACTGGAAGCGCCCGCGCAGCCCGGTTTCGATCGCGGTGAGATCGACTTCGCCGTGACCTTGCGCGGCGTGCGCGTCTCCGGCCGAGAACATCGCGCCCGCCACGTGCACCGGCATGTAGAGAATGGTGCCTGCGGTGAGATCCTTGTTGTCGAGGTTGCCGGTGTGCACGCCGGGCGGGCCGCTGCTGATGCGGCCGAGTGAAGCGTCGGGCGCGACGCCCATGGTGCCGAAGAACGGCCGCGTCACCGGCACCACCACACCTTTGGCGACCTGCGCCGTCTTGGCATTGCGATCGATCGGGATGATCCGCTGCCACAGCGAAGTGAATTCATCGGGCAGCGCGCCCTGGTAAGGCCGCATGCGGTTGTAGCCGTAGTCCGCCGCGAGCTGCACGTCGAGGATGCGCACTTCGAGCACGTCGCCGGGCATCGCGCCGGTCACTGCGATCGGGCCGGTCAGGATGTGCCCCGCCGGGCCGCGGTCCTTCACCTCGCGATAGATGTCGCGCACGTACTGCGGCACGGCGCTCGGCGGGACCGTCCCCGACTGGTCGACCATTGCCGGGTCCATGTTGCCCGCGCTCTCGAGCACGACGATGTCGCCCGAAGCCACGGTCAGCACCGGTTTGAGCGCCGCGTTGAAGTGGCCGATGTGCACCGTTTGCGGGCTTGGCATGAGCATGTGCTCCGCAGCCATGGCGCTTCCGGTGGCGAGCGCCGCAGCGGCGGCGAAGAGCACGGCGTGGTGGTTACGGCGTGGCGAGGCTACGGTGTGGCGCATATGGTTTCCCCCTTGGAAGGACTTAGAGTGTGACGCAAAACCGGGGTCAGACCCCGATGAACCTGGGGTCTGACCCCAACCCGACGGGGTCTGACCCCGGGTTTTTGGGGTCAGACCCCGGTTTGAACCTGAGCCGACCCCAACCCCGGTTTGAACCCGAGCCTACCTCCCCCCGACCAGCTCCCGCACCACCCCCGTCATCCGATCAGCCCCGGTCCCCGGCGGCAAGAACCCCGCGTATTTCCCCTGCTGATCGATGATGAACGTGAACGCGGCGTGATCGATCACGTAGTGACTCGAACCCGGCGGCCGCACTTTTTCATAAAAGACTTTGTAGGCGGTCGCGACCGCGCGCGTTTCCTTTTCAGTCCCGCTGAGCGGGATGAAACGCGGGCTGAAGCTCTTCACGTAGGCGCCAAGCTGCGCCGGCGTATCGCGCTCCGGGTCGAGCGTGATGAACACCGGCTGCACCTTGTCGCGATCGGCGCCGAGCGCATCGAGCGCTGCGGCGATGGTGTGCAGGTCGGTGGGGCACACGTCGGGACAGAAGGTGTAGCCGAAATAAAGCACGACGACTTTGCCGCTGAAATCGGCGAGGCTCACACGCTTTCCGCCTTCGCCGGCGAGCGTGAAAGGACCGCCGATATCGGCTTTGCCCGACATGAGGTCGTTCATGAGGCGTGCGGCATCGGCGCGACGCGGCTCTTCTGCCGGAAGCTTGGCGCGCTCCTCGACGTAAGCGGCGGCGATGGCGCTGGCGAGAAAGAGCCCCCCCAGCGCAAGCCGGCCGCGGCGCGTGATGCGCATAAAGTTCAGGCGCCGAAAGTGAACTCGGTCCCGGTCGTCGAAGTCACGAGCCGATCGGCAAGCTGCTCGCGCAGCACCGTGATCAGATTCGGGCCCGAGCAGTGGAACGGGATGACGACGTCGGGATTGAGGGTCTTCAACTCGGCGACGGTGCGCCGCAGATACTCGTCGTCGGCCGGAAAGAGATGGAAGCCGCCCAGGATCGCGTGCACTTTCCTGATGCCCGAGACTTCCATCGCCTGGAGCGTGCTGTTGATGATGCCGCGGTGCCCGCACGAGGACATCACGACGAGACCGCGGTCCTTCAGGTTGAAGCACGTCGCGTGCTCGTTCAAGTGCTCGTCGGGGACCGGCTTGCCGCCGGCTTTCGCCGCCGCTTCAGGGATATCGCAGCCCACGCCGTCCTTCTTCGCGTACTCGACAAACGTATTCGGAAGCACGCGCTCGAAGCTTCGGCGCTGGATCGTTCCGGTCGTGAAAGCGTGACCTCCGATCACGGTGGGGTCGGGACACAGCACCACCTTCACCTTGAGCGCCGCGAGCTCGCGACGATCGAGCACACCGCCTTCCGCGAACTGTCCGGGCGCGCCGCGTACCGCTTTGCGCGTGCAAAAGTTGTCCTCGCCTCCGGCGTAGAGCGTCAGGTCGGCGGGAAGCCTGTCGCGATTCTTCTGCAGCCAGCCGAGCAGCCCGCCGTAGTGATCGAAGTGACCGTGGCTGAGGATGAGGCCCTGCACCTTGGCGCTGTCGAGCCCGAGGATCTCCATGTTGTTCAGGAGCGCGTTCGTCGTGTAGCCGTAGTCGAGCAGCAGGTTGCGCGTGTCGGTTCCCACGCGCGACTCGAGCGCGAGCGACAGGCCCCATTCGTTGTGCAGGGTCTTGCGAAAGTCGGTCTGCGACGTGAAAGGCGCACGCGTGACCTTGACCCACTTCGACGTGCCGGCGCGCGGCGTGTCGTAGCTGCTGTCGGTCAGGACCTTGACCTTCAGGCTGTCCACGGTCGGCACCGTGCCGCCTTTGAGCAGTTGCGCCACGCCCGATTGCGGCAGCGCGAACTGCGCCGCGAATGCTGCTGAACCGAGGATGAAGGTGCGGCGATTTGCGGCGAATGACATGAACTCCTCCGTTTGGGGCAGGCACGACGCCTGTTGCAGCGAAGATGGACCGACGATCGATCCGCAGTCTGGCACATTCAAACGCGGAACGCTGCTGCTCATGCCTATGTAGCGCGCGTCGCAATGGGACTCCGGTAACATGCCGGGCTGATCTCGTCACTTACAAAAGCCAAAATGCCAGAGACATCGAAATCCGCATCTTCAGTCGTTCCTCTCCTTCCGGTCACGATCCAGCCCGGCGACATCCAGTACGCGCCCGGCGTGCGTGCGGGCCGATGGGTGTTCGCGACCGGCCATAAAGGGCAGGCTGAATTCGCGGGAGGCATGGCGCCCGAAGTCGCGGACGAAGCCGCACCGCTGCGCGGCGCCGCGAAAAACCGCAAGGAGGCGCAGCGCATCTTCGCGAACTTCGACAAGGTCCTCGAAGCGGGCGGCAGCGACCGGCAACACGTCGTTCGCCTCGACCAGTACTACCGGCGCGCCCGCGTCGTCGATTCGTATCACGACGTGCGGCGCGAGTTCTTCGGCGGGCGTGTGCCGCCGAGCACTTCGAACCTGCACCAGGACTTCCTGCTCGCAGGTCAGGACATGGAAGTGCAGATGATCGCTGCGGTGCCGGGCGCCGGATTCGAGGTCGAGCAGCTGCGACCCGCGGGCCTGCCGGTGCACGCGACGTCCGCCTACAGCCCGGTGCTCACGTGCGGCGATTACGTGTTCGTCGCGGGCCAGACCGCCGAGGCGCTGAAGACCGAGGAAGGACCGATCGACCCGAGCGCGCGCATACCGGCGGGCCACCTGTGGAAAGGCACGCCGATCAAGCTCGAGACCGACTTCGTCATCGAGCGCAAGTTGAAGCCTGCGCTGGCGAGCGTCGGCAGCACGCTGGCCGACGTGGTGAAAGCGCAGGTCTATCTGCGCGACATCGACGATGTCCCCGGATTCAACGCGGCCTGGGCGAAACACTTTCCGCACGCGCCGCCGGCGACGACGATCATCACCACGTCGACCCCCGGATTCATCTGCGAGACCGGCCGCATCGAGATCAACACCGTGAGCCTGCGGGGCGGCGCGGCGACGAAGAAGCAGGTGATCGACGCAGGCGTGGCGCTGCCTTTCGAAGGCTACGTGCAGGCGATACGCGCGGGCGACCTGCTCTTCCTCAGTGGACTCATCGCGGTGGACGCAAATGGTGCGCTCGCGGCCGAGGTGCGCACCGATCCGGGGAAACCTTACTTCGCAAGTGCAGCGCAACTCCAGATGGATCACCTGCTGGCGCAGGCGCAGCGCCTCTGCCGCGCCGCTGGCACGGACCTCGCTAACGTCGTGCGCGCGCAGCAGTTCCATACCGACCTCGGCGACTTCAATGGCGCGTGGCAAGTCTGGCACCGGCACCTGCCGGGACAGCCGATACCGTTCTCCGCGATCGAAGTCCCCGCGCTGCCGGTCCCCGGCGCGGTGGTGATGCTGGACCTGTGGGTGTATGCGCCTTGAGGCCGCGACGCGTGATCGCGTGGCGCGCGGAAGGCGACGAGCGCCTCGGGATTGCTTCGTCGCCGCGCTCCTCGCAATGACAGTGTTGGTGTCATCGCGAGGAGCCGGCAAGGGCGACGCGGCGATCGCGTGGCGCACGCAAACCAAAATCAATAGGAGTCGTATGACCTCGAGCTTCACGAAATACGTTGCCGCCGCACTACTCGCGGTGCCGGCGTTCGCCTTCGCCCAGGCGCCTGAGGTTGCGAAGTACCCGACCCAGTCGATACGCTTCATCGTGCCGTACAGCGCGGGAGGCGGCACCGACGTCGTGATGCGCCTCGTCTCCAAGCACATGAGCGAGGCGTGGAACGTTCCGGTGGTCGTCGAGAATCGCGTCGGCGCCGGTGGAGTGATCGGCTCGCAATACGTGACCACGCAGAAGCCCGACGGCCGGACTTTCCTCGGGGTGGCGAGCGCGTTCGGCGTGCGCGTTGCGATCGACCGCACGGTGCCTTTCGATGCCGCGAAGGATTTCTCCGGCGTCGGGCAGATGGCGCGCAGCCCGAGCTTCATGGTCGTATCGACGACGCACGGTTTCAAGTCGCTCAAGGACCTCATCGCCTATGCGAAAGCGCAGCCGCAGGGCGTCTTCTACAGCACCGCGGGCGTCGGCAGCACCGCGCACCTGCACGCGGCCGCGATCGCGCATCTGGCGGGATTCAAAGCGGAACACGCGCCGCAGCGAGGCACGCCCGAAGCCGTGACCGAAGCGATGACCGCTCGCGTGCTCTATGCATTCGCGCCGGGTCCGAACGCGATCCCGCTCGCCAAAGCCGGCAAGCTCCAGATCGTCGTGGCGACGTCCCAGGCAGGTGCGCGCCTCATGCCCGGCGTGCCGAGCATCGCGCAGGCGGGACTCAACTACGAAGGCGACGACTGGTTCGGCGTGCTCGCCCCCGCGGGCACTCCTCTCGCGATTCGCGATCGAGTGTCCAAGGAGATGGCGCGCATCCTCGCGCTGCCCGAGCTGCGCGAAAGGCTCGCGGCGCTCGGCGCCGAAGCGGTCTCGACCGGACCCGCCGAATTCGAAACCATGGTGCGCGACTACATCGCACAGGCGCGCAAGCTCGGCGACGCCATCGGGATGAAGGCCGAGTAGCGTTAGTAATTCCTGAATACGCTCAGAAAGCATCCCATGAACCTCATCGAACAACGCCTCAACGATCTCGGCTACACCCTTCCGCCGCCTTTCGTCTTCCCGAAGAACAACCGCACCGGGTGTACGCAGACCGGCACGCTGCTCCTCCTGTCGGGCCACGGGCTCGACCTGCCGAAGCTGCCGGGCGTCCGCCAGACCGGCAAGTTCGGCGTCGACATCACCGTCGAGGAGGGCTACGCGACGGCGCGCGCGGTGGCGCTGACGATGCTCGCCACGATCAAGGCGCATTGCGGCGATCTCGACCGTGTCTCGCGCGTGCTGCGGCTCTTCGGGATGTGCAACTGCGCGCCCGAGTTCGGCCAGATGCCGCAGGTGATCGACGGCGCGTCCGACCTCTTCTTCGAGCTCTGGGGCCCCGAGCGCGGCACGCACGCGCGCTCGGCCGTCGGGCACGTCGCGTTACCGCGCGGCATCGCCGTCGAGATCAACGGCGAATTCGAGCTGCATTCGTAGCGCAGGCGCCCTCGCCTGCAGCAATTTTGTCCGGCATAGCCGCGTGAACCCGAAGCGGCCAGCGGCTGCAGGCGAGGCGCCTGCGCTACACGCTCGTTCGAGCCCACGGAGGGTCAGGGCCACGGAGGGGTCAGACCCCGGTTTTGCTTGCATGGGGTCTGACCCCGGTTCGAGCCCACGT
>JAQGNC010000591.1 GCA_028292065.1 Betaproteobacteria bacterium | reverse complement strand
CGCGACTCCGCTTTCGGCGACGCTCGGCAGCTCAGGCGCGAGTGGCGAGCGCTGGAGCGTGGTGACTGCGAGCGCTCGCAGCCGCCCGTTTCGTACGTGCGGCATGGCGGAGGGCGCGCTCGGCACCCCGACCTGCACCTGACCACCGAGAAGGTCGATCAGTGCGGGACCGCTCCCCTTGTAGGGCACGTGCAGCATGTCCGCTCCCGTCAGGCTTTTGAAAAGCTCCATGCCGAGGTGGGCAAACGAACCGGTGCCGGTCGATGCGTAATTCAACTGCCCCGGCTTTGCTTTGCTGACGGCAATGAGCTCTTTGACGTTCTGAGCGGCGACAGAAGGGTGCACGACCAGCAGGTAGGGTCCCGAAGTAACCTGTGAGACGGGAGCGTAGGCCTTCATCACATCGAACGGAACTTTCGTAATGAAGGTGGCGTTGGTGATCTGACTTCCGGATATGACGAGCAGCGTGTAACCGTCAGGGGGCGCTTTGGCAGCCATGGCGAGGGCGATCGTTCCGCCGGCTCCGCTGCGATTGTCGACCACGAACGGCCGTCCCCAGGCTTCGCCGAGCTTTTCGCTGATAAGGCGCGCGACAATGTCACTGCCGCCGCCCGGCTGGAAACCAGAGATAAGTCTCACCGGTTTGCTGGGATATTCCTGCGCATTTGCGTGAGACACGGCGACGGCGGCAAGGAGGAGCGCTGAGATCAGGCGTTTAGGCAACATAGTTTCCAGTTCATTTTCCACTTCATCTGTGCGTAACGACGTCATTCATTGTATTCGAATGTATACATATGAGTGCGTTGCGTCAATTTGGCGGCGTTGGCGGAGAGCGCTGTGGGCCTCGTCCCCGCCCGCTACTATCTGCCTGTAATTCATCCTCCGCTTCCGAACTCCGCACGCCCCCCATGGACGCCAGTGCATGGACGCTCACCGGCGACCAGCTGGAAAGCGCGGCTTTTGTCGGGCGTGGCCGACGCACGCATAGCGCAATCCGGCGCAGCGGGATTCGCCCTCACGCGCGCTCTGCGAGCGCAGTCGTGTCGGCCCACGACGACACGCCGCACGGCTGATCCGCGTCATCTCCCTCTACAGGCGAACGATCGATCGCGCGGCACGCGCCTTGCACTGATACAGGGGTATCCCCACTCAGGAGGTGTTCTTATGCAACTTAGAAAACTGGCGATCGTCCTTGGCGTGTGCGCGCTTTCATCCCCGGTCTTTGCGCAGTCGACCGGCGCGGGCATCAGCGGAAACGCGAGCGGCGCGGCGAATATCGGCGCGAGCGGCGTCAATGAAACCAACGGCGCGTCCAACGCCGGCGCGAGAGCGCAAGGCAGCGGCAGCGCGGACATCAACGGGAACACCAACCGTTCGAATCGCGCGATGGACAACGACCAGCGCAGGAACGACCGTGCGGCGGAACGCGCCCAAGGCGATCAGCGTCGCAGCGACCGCGCGGAGCGCAACACGCGCGACGCGGCGCGCTCGGGCTCAGCGAATGGAACGACCAACGGATCGGTCGCTGGTAGCGCCAACAGCGGCAGGGGCAGCATGAATAGCGGCAGCGGCAGCATGAACAGCGGCACGGGCAGCACCCGAGGCGGTACGACTGGCGGCACGGGCGGTTCGCTCGGCGCAGGCGCCGGTCTGAATACCGATATCGGTGTGGGCGTCGGTGCCGGCGGTGCGGGTGTCGGTGCGAACATCGGCGGCGGTGCAGGCGCGGGTGCGGGAGCCGGCACGAGCGGCGGAAGCCGTTAACGACGACCGGGTGCGCTGAACACCGCGCGCTCGCCAACCGGGGTCTGACCCCAAAAAGCCGGGGTCAGACCCCACCGCGTTCGAACGAAAAAAGGCACCCGAGGGGTGCCTTTTTCGTGGGACGCGAGGGCTCAGCCCTTGGTGCGGCTGCGGTATTCGCCGGTGCGCGTGTCGATCTCGATCTTGTCGCCGGTCGCGCAGAACAGCGGGACCGGGATTTCATAACCGGTCTTCAGACGCGCGGGCTTCAATACTTTGCCCGAGGTATCGCCGCGGACCGCCGGCTCGGTGTACTCGATCTCGCGCACCACCGTCTGCGGGATCTCCACCGAAATGGGACGGCCGTCGTAAATGACCACCTGGACGGGCATGCCGTCTTCGAGGTAGTTGAGCGCGTCGCCGAGGTTTTCCTTGTCCACTTCGTACTGGTTGAACTCGTCGTCCATGAAGATATACGCCGGGTCCGCGAAGTACGAATACGTCACGTCCTTGCGCTCGAGTTGCACCATGTCGAACTTCTCGTCGGCACGGTAGACCGTTTCCGAAGCACTGCCCGACAGGAGGTTACGCAGCTTCATCTTCACGACCGAAGCGTTGCGGCCCGACTTGCTGAATTCCGCCTTCAGGACCACGAGCGGGTCTTTGCCCACCATGATCACGTTCCCTGCTCTCACTTCCTGCGCCGTTTTCATGCCCCGCCCTATATCTCGTTGAAACGAATCCGCTATTTTAGCTTGTCCAGACAGAATCGCGCCAGATTGTCGGCGAGCTCGCCCACCCGGGCGGTACGCTGCGCCCACTCGCGCGCGTGATCGCGCAGCGGGTCTACCTGCAAGGCGAAAGCGGCCCACGCCCGGGCGAGTGAGACCGGAGCGGTATCGACGCGGTTCCATGCGCGCATGAGGTCGTTCAGGGCGCTCGCAGCCGGCGCCGCGAGCCCGCTGCAATACAGGGCCAGAAAGGCGTCGAGCTTGCGCCAGTGCGCCCGCTCCTCCTGCGGATAGATGTGCCAGACGAACGGCCGCGCCGCCCACTGCGCGCGCACGAAGCTGTCTTCGCCGCGCACGAAAGCGACGTCGCACGACCACAGGAGCTCGTCGAACCGCGCCTGCGGCACGAAAGGCATCACCCGGACCTCGAGCGCGCCGCGCCGCAGGACGCGCCCCGCCGGCACGCCCGCGACGCCGAAATGCTCGAGTGCTGTCCCCGGCAGCTTGCCTTCGGGTATCGCGACGACGGTCGCGCGGGCAGCCTTTTCCCACACTTGCAGCAGCGCCTCGAGCGGCGCGGTGTCGTACGCGAACATCGATACGGTCAACGCGTCGGCTGGCGGGGGCTCGTGGCCCGCGGCGCGCCAGAAAGCCTCCCGCTGCTGCGCACCGAAAGCGTCGCGGCGCGCGAACAGATCCTGCTCGCGCAGCAACCCGCCGGTGCCTTCGACGAATCCAGGGAAGAAGAAATAGCGCTCGAGCGGCAGGCGCGGGTGCGGCGACGGCAGCCCGTGATGCGCCGCGACCCACGGCTCGGCGCTGAGATACTCGAGCACGATCCACAGCGGGGGGCGCGACTCCCCCGCCATCGCCTCGACGTACGGCTCGGGCAGACCGCAGCCGAAAGCTTCGATCACGACCTGCGCGCCGGACGGAGCCGGCGCGCTGTCGCCGTCCCACCTGAAGATTTCGACCCCGTCGACGCTCTGGCGCAATGCATCGACGACGGCGGGATCCAGGCGCGCGAGCGTCGGCAGATGATCGATCCACAGGCGCACGCGAAAGCGATGCTCGAGCGCGAGCTTGCGCGCGAGGCGCCAGCACACCCCGGCGTCGCCGAAGTTGTCGACCACGCGGCAGAAAATGTCCCAGCGCTCAGCCATGCGCGCCGCCGTACAATATCGAAAGCATTCGGGATTTATTCAATGACCATCATCAATCTGAACGGCGACATGGGCGAGAGCTTCGGCCGCTACACGCTCGGCGACGACGCCGCGCTCATCCAGGTGGTGAAGTCTGCCAGCATCGCGTGCGGTTTTCACGCCGGCGATCCGGACGTGATGGCCACCGCAGTCAGGCTCGCCGCGGCGAGCGGCGTTTCCATCGGCGCGCACCCGAGCTTCCCCGACCTGCAGGGCTTCGGCCGCCGCGCGATGCGCATGCGCCCCGACGAGGTGGAGAACATGGTCGCCTACCAGATCGGCGCGCTGCAGGGCGTCGCGTCGGCGTGCGGCGCGGAAGTCACGCACGTGAAACCTCACGGCGCGCTGAACAATATCGCCCACGACGACGCTGATTACGCACGCGCGCTCGCCCGGGCGATCCGCGCGGTCGATCCCAACCTCATCTTCGTCGCGAACGCCTGCTCGCAGATGGTCCGAGCGGGCGAAGCCGAAGGCCTGCACGTCGCCTACGAAGCCTACGCCGACCGCACCTACGACGACGCGGGCCGCCTCACCTCGCGCTTGGTCGAAGGCGCGCTCATCACCGATCCTCAAGCCGCGGTGCGCCAGGTGCTCTCCTTCCTCGACGCCGGCGGCCTCGTCACTCGCGGCGGCAGGACGATCCGCACGCGCATCGATACCTTCTGCGCGCACGGCGACGAGCCGAGCGGGGTCGCGGTCATGACCGCAGTGCGGCGTGCGCTCGAAGCGCGCGGCACGAGCATCGTGACCCTCCCGGAAATGAAGCTCTGAGCGCCAACGCTTCCATCCCGATGCGCTATTCGACGTGCGGTGACGCTGCTTTCACG
>JAQGNC010000578.1 GCA_028292065.1 Betaproteobacteria bacterium | reverse complement strand
CTGGCCGCGGTGTCGATCTTCATCGAGCCCATGTCGCAGGCGCAGCCTGCCAACGCTTTGAGCCACCAGGGCGCGGTGAACATATTCAAGCGCGTGCACGGCAATTACGTGGTCACGGTCCTCGGGGAGGCGCCGGCAGCCACGATCATGCAGATCGCGCATTCGGTGGAGCTGAAGCAGACGACCGCGACAGTGCAGTAACGCACGATGCAGGGCTGTTTGCAGCTTTGCTGCTCACAGGGGGAAAATCCTGGATGCTTATCGGTACGCAGCGCTGCTGGTGACGGCGCATGGACTGCGCGCTGACGGGCCGCGGCCGGTAGGTTCAGTCAGGGATTTCAAATAGTCCTTCGCGGCGTCGTCGCGAAGGTTGGGATGGTCCGAAAAACAAGACAGGCTTTGTCATGCTGAAACGATTCGCTCTCGCACTTCTGCTCCTCATACCCCTGCAGGTCGCGGCGCAACTGCCCGATTTCACCGATCTCGTCGAGAAGTACGGCGCCGCCGTGGTGAACATCAGCACGACGCAGACCAGCCGCGGCAATCCCCTCGCCGGCCGTGGCGGGCCGAACATTCCCGAGGACGATCCGTTCTACGAGTTCTTTCGGCGCTTCATGCCCAATCCCGGGCCTAACACGCCGCCGCGCGAGTTCCAGTCGCAGTCCCTCGGTTCGGGCTTCATCATCAGCGCCGACGGATTCGTGCTCACCAACGCGCACGTCGTCGAAGCCGCCGACGAGATCACGGTCAAGCTCACCGACAAGCGCGAGCTCAAGGCCAAGGTGATCGGCGCCGACAAGCGCACCGACATCGCGCTGCTCAAGATCGAGGCCACCGGGCTGCCGACCGTTCGCTTCGGCGACCCCAACAAGTTACGCGTGGGCGAATGGGTGGTCGCGATCGGCTCGCCGTTCGGCTTCGAGAACAGCGTGACCGCGGGCATCGTCAGCGCCAAAGGGCGCTCGCTGCCGCAGGAAAACTTCGTCCCCTTCATCCAGACCGACGTCGCGGTGAACCCCGGCAACTCGGGCGGGCCGCTCTTCAACCTGCGCGGCGAAGTCGTCGGGATCAATTCGGCGATCTACAGCCGCACCGGCGGTTTCATGGGTTTGTCTTTCGCGATCCCGATCGACGTCGCGAACGACATCACCCAGCAGCTGAAATCGACCGGACGCGTCATTCGCGGTCGGATCGGCGTGGTGATCCAGCCGGTGACCAAAGAGCTCGCGGACGGTTTCGGCCTGCAGAAGCCGGTCGGCGCGCTGGTGAACTCGGTCGAGAAGGGCGGCCCGGCTGAAAAAGCCGGTGTGGAGCCCGGCGACGTCATCCTGCGCTTCGACGGCAAGCCCGTCGCGTCCTCGGAAGACCTGCCGCGCGTGGTCGGCGGGACCCGGCCGGGCAGCCGTGTCGCCATGCAGATCTGGCGCAACAAGGCCGCACGCGACGTCCAGGTGACGGTCGCCGAGCTGCCGGACGATCGTGCGGCCACTCAGCAAAAGCGCGGGGCCAAACCGCCGGCGGCAAAGCCGGGCGTGCAGGGCATGTCACTCATCGACCTGAACGAAGCGCAGCGCAAGGAGCTCAAGGTCGAAGGCGGCGTGCTGGTGGAAGACGCGCAGGGCGCGGCCGCTCGTGCGGGCATACGCCGAGGCGACGTCATCCTCGCGATGAACAACCAGGACGTGAAATCGGTCGAGCACTTCCGCGAAATGATGGGGCAGGTCGAGAAAGGCCGCATCGTCGCGCTGCTGGTGCGCCGCGCCGGCAACTCGCTCTATATCCCGTTCAGGGTCGATGGGAACGGATGACGCGCCCGTCGCGCTGACCGTTTACAGCCGCAGCTGGTGTCACCTGTGTGACGACATGATCGCGGGCCTGCAGCCTTTGCAGGCCCGTTTTCATTTTTCGGTTGTGATCGTGGACGTGGACAGTGACGAGCGCCTCGAGGCGCTTTACGGCGAAGACGTCCCCATCCTCGTCCACGGGGCCCGCGAGCTTTGCCGGCATCGGCTCGACCCTGCGCTGGTTACTGATTATCTGGCGAAAATCGGCTAGAATTGACCGCTTACCTGCCGCCCGAACCCGGAGGCAAAAATAGGGGACAGACCCCAACCGAGTAAACCGGGGTCTGTCCCCTATTTTCACATGCAGCACATCCGTAACTTTTCCATCATCGCGCACATCGACCACGGCAAATCGACGCTGGCCGATCGCATCATCCAGATGTGCGGCGGCCTGTCCGATCGCGAGATGGAAGCGCAGGTCCTCGATTCGATGGACCTCGAGCGCGAGCGCGGCATCACGATCAAGGCGCAGACCGCGGCGCTCTCCTACAAGGCTCGCGACGGCCAGCTCTACCAGCTCAATCTCATCGACACGCCGGGCCACGTCGACTTTTCGTACGAAGTGTCGCGCTCGCTTTCCGCGTGCGAAGGCGCGGTGCTCGTGGTCGACGCGTCGCAGGGCGTCGAAGCGCAGACGGTCGCCAACTGCTACACCGCGATCGAGCTCGGGGTCGAAGTCGTCCCGGCACTGAACAAGATGGACCTGCCGCAGGCCGACCCGGCGCGCGTGATCGAAGAGATCGAGGACATCATCGGCATCCCCGCCCAGGACGCGCTGAAGGTGAGCGCCAAGACCGGCGAAGGGGTGATCGATATCATCGAGGCGGTCATCGCGCGCATTCCCGCGCCGAAGGGCGATCCGGCCAAACCGCTCAAGGCACTGATCATCGACTCGTGGTTCGACAACTACGTGGGCGTGGTCATGCTCGTGCGCGTGGTCGACGGCATGCTGCGCCCGAAGGACCGCATCAAGTTCATGTCGACGGGAACGACCTATCTGTGCGAGCAGGTCGGTGTGTTCACGCCGAAGTCGCGTGCGAAAGACAGGTTGTCGGCGGGCGAGGTCGGTTTCGTGATCTCGGGCATCAAGGAGCTCAAGGCCGCTCAGGTCGGCGACACCCTGACCCGCGCCGACGACCCGGCGACCGAGGCGCTGCCGGGCTTCAAGGAAATCCAGCCGCAGGTGTTCGCGGGGCTGTATCCGGTCGATTCGAGCGAGTACGACGCGCTGCGCGACGCGCTCGAAAAGCTGCACCTGAATGATTCTTCGCTGCGCTACGAGCCGGAGTCGTCGCAGGCGCTCGGCTTCGGCTTTCGCTGCGGCTTCCTGGGCCTCCTGCACATGGACATCGTACAGGAGCGTCTGGAGCGCGAATACGGCATGGCGCTCATCACCACTGCGCCCACGGTCGTCTACCAGGTCGCGCTGAGGGACGGCACCGTCATCGAAATCGAGAACCCGTCGCGGCTTCCCGACCTGTCGAAGATCGAGGAAGTGCGCGAGCCGATCATCGAGGCTTCGATCCTCGTTCCGCAGGAGTACGTCGGCGCGGTGATCACCCTGTGCACGCAGAAGCGCGGGACGCAGAAGAACATGCAATACCTGGGGCGGCAGGTCATGCTCAAATATGAGCTTCCCCTCAACGAAGTGGTCATGGACTTCTTCGATCGCCTGAAGTCGGTGTCGCGAGGCTACGCTTCGCTCGACTACGACTTCCTCGAATATCGCGGGGCCGACCTCGTCAAGCTCGACATCCTCATCAACAGCGAGAAAGTCGATGCGCTGTCGCTGATCGTGCACCGGGAGAACTCGGTGTATCGCGGCCGCGAGCTCGTTTCAAAAATGCGCACCCTCATCCCGCGGCAGATGTTCGACATCGCGGTGCAGTCGGCGATCGGCGCTCACATCATCGCCCGCGAGACCGTGAAGGCGCTGCGCAAGAACGTGCTCGCCAAGTGTTACGGCGGCGACATCAGCCGCAAGAAGAAGCTGCTCGAGAAGCAGAAAGCCGGCAAGCGGCGCATGAAGCAGGTCGGCAG
>JAQGNC010000503.1 GCA_028292065.1 Betaproteobacteria bacterium | reverse complement strand
TGGCCGCGGGCGGCGACGCGGGGCCCGCGCCCGCCGCGACTTATCACGACTTCGTGTGGTGGCAGCGCGCGCTCGTCGAAGGAGACGCAGGGCAGCGGCTCTGGGAGTACTGGCGCACCCGGCTCGCACCGCCTTTGCCGGTGCTCGAGCTGCCTTACGACCGGCCGCGGCCGCAGGTGCAGAGCTTCAACGGAGGATCGGCGTCGGCCGACGTGCCGCAGAAGCTCGCGCATCGACTGCAGCGGTTGGGCGCGGAGGCCGGCGTCACGCTGTCGAGCGCGCTCCTCGCCGCTTTCGCCCTGCTCCTGATGCGCACCGGCGGCCAGCGCGAGCTCCTCGTCGGCATGCCGCTCCTGGGCAGGCCGCGCGCCGAGCATGCGCATGTCGTCGGCTACTTCGTCGACCCGGTAGTCATCCGGCTGCGCTTCGCGGCGGGCCAGACCTTCCACGCATTCCTCGGCGACGTGCACCGGACGGTCCTCGAAGCGCTCGAGCACAGTCGTTTCCCGTTCGCGCTGCTGGTCGGCCGTCTCGCGCCCGCGCGCGACCCGAGCCGCTCGCCGCTGTTCGACGTGATGTTCAACCATCTCACCCATACCGGTCACCGCCAGGATCGCCTCGAGATCGTCGGGCTCGACCAGGTCGAAGGCCAGTTCGACGTGGGCCTGACCGCGAACGAGGACGGCGACCGCGTGCGACTTGCGCTCGGCTACAGCAAAGACCTGTTCCTTCACACGACCGCGAGCCGCATGCTCGCCGATCTCGTCGGCCTGCTCGAGGAGGTCGCGGACGATCCGCATCGGCCACTGCTTGCGGATGCCGCGGTCAGGGAGCCGCGAGTCGAAGAGCCGCGCGCCGTACCGCGCACCGTCGTTGCGCCCGCCGCGCCGCTGACCGCGGTCGAAACGCAGCTCGCGGCGATCTGGCGCGAGCTGCTCGGCATCGAGCACGTCGCGCGAGACGACGACTTCTTCGAGCGCGGCGGTCACAGCCTGCTGACCGTGCACCTCTCCGCGCAGATAGAGGAGGCGTTCGGCGTCGCCCTGACGGTCGCACAGATGCTGCGCACGCGCACCCTCGGCGATCTGGCGAGCGCGATCGAGGCGGCGCGTCCCGAGCAGCGGGAAACGCCCGACATCCTCGTGCCGCTGCGCGCGACGGGCACGCGGCGCCCGATCGTGATGATCCCCGGCGCCGGCGGGAACATCCTTTACCTCGAGCCGCTGGCGCGCCGCCTCGGGCCCGGGCAACCGGTCTGGGGCCTGCAGGCGCTCGGCTTCGGGAAAAGCGCAGCGATCCCCGAGCGCGTCGAGGACATGGCCGAGCGCTACGTCGAGCTGCTGCGCGCGGAGTTGCGGCTCGCCGGCCCCGTCGCGCTGGTCGGACATTCCTTCGGCGGGCTCGTCGCGTTCGAGATCGCGCGCCGGCTGCAGGCGCTCGACCCTCACGCGCCGCTGCAGCTGGCGATCCTCGACATCGCGGCGCCCGAGGGTCTTCCGGCCGAGCGTATCCGCGGCTGGGACGATGCCGCGTGGCTCGCGCACGTGGCGATGCGGATGGAGAAGATCTTCGGCATCGATCTCGCGCTCGACGCGTCCGCGTCGCAGAACGAGCGAATTGAAGCGATGGTCGAGCGCATGATCGCCGCGGGCCTCCTGCCCGCGGGCACCCACGCGCGGCACTTCGCGCGCTTCGTCGAGGTCTACCGGTCGAACTCGCTCTCGTCGATCCGCTATGCGCCGGGTGTACTCGAGGCGCCCGCGCGCGTGACGGTGTTCAAGGCCACTGAAGAAGATCCGGACCTGCAGAGTCAGCTGCGAGAACCCGGCGCGGTCGACGAGCGCACGCTGGGGTGGGATCGGCACGCCGCTCTGCCCGTCGAGGTCGTCGAGGTGGGCGGCACGCATCTGACCATGATGACCGAGCCTTACGTCGGAGAGCTGGCCGCCGGGTTGAGCGGGATCCTCGATCGCGGCCGCTAGCGCAGATACAGCGAAGCGAGATCGTCGATCGTCCTCACTTCGGCGAGGTTTGCTCCGCCGACGAACGGGTCGAAATCGAACTCCATCTCGAGCACCGCGATCACTTCCGCGAGGTCGAGGGAGCGCAGCCCCAGCTCCGCGAGCGTCGTTCCTGCGCCGATCGCGCGCGCCCCTCGCGCGGGCTTCGTGACATCCACGAGCACGCGGATCACGGTCTGTCGCGCTTCGTCGAGATTCAATCGACGCTCCTCGTCAACATACCGCCGCGCACCAGCGCAGCAGCCTCTCGCGCATATCGCGCGAACCCCGGGGAACGGCAATCACCCGGATCGCTTTCGCGCTAACGACGAGCGCGTCATCGGATTCGCGCCGCACGTCGATGACCGACTCCAGCTCGGCCGCGAGCTCGCGCTCCGGCGGCGCGGCGCGAGTGCTGTCGGGCACGACTCGCATGCGGACGCGCGCGACCAGCGGTGACTCTTCGGCGATGCTCGCGCAGTAGAGCGTCTCCCGCCGCAGCGTTTCGCACCACGCCGACGCCTCCGCGGGAAACGCGTCGCCTGCCGAGTGCAGGTAGTCGCGCTCGAGCGCGGCGAGAATGCTCGCATAGCGCGAGAACGCGATGTGCTCACCCCATGGCATGTCGTGCCCGAAACGCGGCGTGTAGCGCGCGCTCGCCGCATGCGCGACGTTCGCTTCGAATGCGGGATCGATGCTGCCGCGCGCCTGCGAGTCGAGGAACATGCGCGGCACGCCCCCGACTTCGTGCGCCCACGGCGCGTCTTTCAGCGGCGGCAGCGCGGCGACCGTCCCGGGTCGGGGCGTTATCGCCTCCTTCTCCCGTCCGGGACGATCGACGTAGAAGGAGTTGCACGCGAGCAGCGTTGCGCGATCGGCACCGGCATCGTCGCGTTCGCCACAGAGCGTCGCGCGCGACGCGAGCAGCAGCGCGCCGTAACGGCGCACGTCGATCTCGACGGCAATGCGGTCCCACACGCGGTGCAGCCCGAGCGGGCGCTGCGACGGCACGTCGAGCTTCGTGTAGTAATAGCCGGGATATACGACGCGCCCGGCGTCGTCGACGATGCCGCCTATCGAATGGCCGGTGCCTGCGGTGAGGCGATGGCAGTGCGCGTTGCCGACGAGGTCCATCGCAGCCGCCTCGGTCAAGCCGCCGAGCGCCACGTGCGACAGCGTGAGCTCGGTCACCTCGCAGTAGTGATCGGACGCTTTCTCCCCTAGCACGTCAGGCCGCCGTCGACGGTGATGGTCTGTCCGGTGATGAAACGCGCTTCGTCGGACAGGAGGAAGGAGATCAGACCTGCGACGTCCGCGGGCGTTCCGAGACGGCCCAGAGGCGTGCGCCGGACCACCTGCTCGAGCTTCTGTTCGGTCATGCTCGCGGTGAGCTCGGTGTCGAGATAACCCGGCTGTACCGAGTTCACGCGTATGCCCTTGCGCCCGAGCTCGCGCGCGAGGCTGCGGGTCAATCCGTCGAGCGCGGCCTTACTCGCCGAGTAAGCCGCAACGCCGCTGACGCCGCGTATCGACACCACCGAAGAGACGTTCACGATGTTGCCCGCGCCCGAGCGCATCATCGCTTTCGCACACGCCTGCGCGAGCGCGATCGCGCTCACCAGATTGATGCGCATCATCCTTTCGACCTCGCGTAGCGGCGTCGTCGTGAGCAGGCCTTCGAGCAGCACGCCGGCGTTGTTCACCAGCACGTCGACACCGCCGAACGCACGGCATACGCGCCGCACGAAAGAACCGACCGCATCGCTGTCGGCAGCGTCGAGCGCTTCCCACAGGAAGACGTCTTCGGGCAGCTCGCGCCGCAGCCGGTCGGTGAAGTCACTCGAGTTGCGGCTGAACGTGGCGACCGCGTGACCGTCCGCGAGCAGCCGCTCGACGACCGCGCGACCGAGGCCGCGGCTTCCTCCAGACACGATGCCGCATCGTCTGCGCTGCGTCACGGCCTCACTCGGGCGCCGACCAGCGACGCAGTCGCTTCTGGCGCTCGCCGACGATCGCGTCGCGCGCGACGAGCTCGATGCGCAGCGGGACCATGTGCCGGGGCAGGCGCTCGGCGCAGTAGCTGCGAACGCGCCGGCGCAGCTCGTCGGCGCACACGCTCCCGCTCGGACAGATACGGGCGCCGACCACCTGTCCCGTCACCGCGCTCGGATGGGCGAACGCGACGGCGTCGACGACCTCGCTCATCTCGAGGATCACGCTCTCGACTTCCGCCGGATGGACCTTCTCGCCCCCGACGTTGATCACTTCGCTCGCACGGCCGAGCACGCGCAGCGTGTCGCCGTTCACTTCGACGCGATCGCCGGTGCAGAACCAGCCGTCGACGAACGGCGACGGCGAGTTGAGATAACCGACCATGCGCGCGGCGCTTCTGACCCACAGCACGCCGTCGCGAACCTCGGCTTCGACGCCTTCGCCGCCGAGCCGCATCCACAGCGAATCGGAGCTTCCCGACGCCGACGCCAGGATGCCAAGCTCGCTCAGACCATAAGTCTGCAGAAGCCGCACCTGCGGCAGCACGGCGTGCAGCGTGCGCAGCGTCGACGCCGGCATCACCTCGGTGCCGTAGCTGATGAGCTCGAGCGAAGAGAGGTCGTAGCGCTCGTGAGCGCGCTGCACGATGAGCATGTTGAGGAAAGTCGGCGAGGTCGGGAGCAGCTCGACCGCGTGCGCCTGGATCGCCGCGCACACGGTGTCGACGCTGCGGTCGCGTATGCCGACGAGCGTGCCGCCGCACGCGCAGGTATGCAGCGCGGTGTTCAGCCCGCCGATGTGATCGAACTTGAGAAAGCCGATCGTCGCGCGCGCCTTGCGCGGCTCGCCGACAAATCGCGCGAGCAGCCGCGTGAAGCTGTGGAGGATGAGCTTGGGCCCGCCGGTCGAGCCGGACGAGAGCAGGATGAGCCCGCCTTCACCCGCGGCGACGAGCTCGTCGATCAGGGGATGGCGTGGGTCACGCGCCCCGATGTCGCGCCACCAGAAGTCGCCATCGCCTCGAGGCTCGAGCAGCCAGCGCGCGCCGGCGTGCTCGAGAGCTTCGGTGCTCCCGACGTCCGGCAGCGGCATGGCGATCGCGCCGCGCGCCGCAATCGCAAGCAGCACCGCGATCGACGCCGCGGACTGGTCCGCCTGCACGGCGACGACGTCACCCGCACGCACTGCGTGCAGATCGATCTGCCCCGCGTGCGAATGATACTGCCTCAGCAGCGCGGCGTAGGTGACGACGCCCGCGTCCAATATCACCGCGGGCTTGTCCTGCCATCGTTCGAGTCGGTCGACGATCCAGTCGGTCATCGGGGCGCGTGTGCCTTGAGCGGCGGCGTCGTTGCGTCTCTCGCCGGGCGCGATCATGATAACTCAAGCCACTTGGCGTCGATTGCTTCGCCTTCAGCTGCTTTTCGGTCGAGGAGCGGATTCCAAGCACCATCCGTTCCTTCACGCCCCCGCCGTCCACGCGGCCGATGACGACCAGTATCTGCCGCTCCCAATGCCGTTGAACACGAGCAATGCCAGCGCGAGCGCGAGCACCGCGACGACACCGGCGTGGAAAACGAGCAGCGCGCCGATCGCAGCGCCCAGGAACATCGTGGCAGTGGCCAGCAGGCGACGGCCCGGGTGAGCGTTTTTTCCGCCCGCGAGCGTCGAGTCGGCAGCGAGTCCGGTGAGCGTCACTGTCAGCACCGTGGTCGTCAGGTCGGGCACGCCGAGCCGGCGCGCGGTGGCGTTCTGCAGACCCATCGCCGCGGCGAGCAGCACGATGAGCGAGTACCGCACGAGACCGTCGTCGGGACCGGGGCCGGCCATCGACACCGCGAGTGCGGCGCCGACGAGCGCAATCTCGAGTCCTGTTGCAATCGCGAGAAAGCGCGCGCGATGACCGCCCGCGCTCGAGCCGATCCGACCGCCCGCGACGGCGCCCGTCAGGAATGCAGCCATCGCTGCCAGGGACGCTGAAATCGAGAACTCGGCGGCGTCGGCAAACGCAAAGCCCAGGAACACGACGTTGCCGGTCATGTTGGCCACGAATACGTGCCCCAGCTGGAGATAGCTGACGGCGTCGACCAGGCCGGTGACTCCGGTAAGGACAAGGAGCAGCGCCGGCAGCGGGCCGTGCCGATCGTCCATTGCGCTAGAGGGCTCGTTCGACGGCGCTGCGCAGCGCATCCGCGCTGCGCCGCAGAGCCTGCCGCTCTTCGTCCGACATCGACGGCTCCAGGACGCGCTCGATGCCCGCGCGCCCGACGACGCTGGGCAGTGTAAGCGTGACGCCATACGCAGGATTGAACGAGCCGACCGGGATCACTGCTCGCTCGTCGCGCAGGACGATCTCCGCGATCCGGGCGCAGACCATGCCGATGCCGTATTGGCTCGCGCCGGTGCCTTCGATGATCGAGATGTTGGCGTAGCGCACGTCCTGCTCGATGCGCTCCCGCGGGACGTCGGCTACAGGCATTCCCGCGACCCGCGCGGACGACCAGAGAAATACCTGCGAAGTCCCGTGCTCTCCCACGACCTGGGCGTCCACGGCTGCGGGATCGACATTCGAATGCCGGGCCACGTGATAACGAAAGCGCAAGCTGTCCAGGAAGGTTCCGGTGCTCATGACGTGCTCGAAGCCCGATGCGCGCACCAGGTCGGCCAGCGGGTCGGGCGGATCGGTAACGACCACTATCACGGCATTCGGCACCACCGCGAAAAGCTGCGGCAGTATGGCGCGGTAGACCTCGACGTTCCTGTCGAGGAGCCGGAGCCGGCCTGCCGGATCGCTGCGGTCGGTCGCGCCGCCGGCTTTCTCGTTCACCCCGGCGGTGATCATGACGAGCGCCGCGCCGTCGAGATCGGCGTAGTCGCCGTCATGGATATCGACCGCCGGCGACAGCGCTGCGCCGTAGCGAAGGTCCGTGGCGACGCCGATGGCGCGCTTGCGGTCTCTGTTGACGACGACGATCTCGCGCGCGCAGCCGCGCATCACGGTCGCGAACACACAGGCCGAGCCGACGGCTCCGGCGCCGACCACACCGATCTTCATCGGGTTCATCGCCTTCATGAAAGTTCTCCTGCGGGCACGTGTCTGCCGTCGCCGGTCCGCGCCCGCTCGTACGGCACTGGTCTACGTTGCCGGAATCGTGCCGCCTCCTGCGGCCGCGTCGAATGCCCGCGAGACTCGATCCACTGTCCGCGGGAATCATTCGACCGTTGCGCAACCAGGGTCGACGTTCGATGCACTCGGGAAGCGGTCGAAGGATCGCTGCCTGGAGGCATGCCGATGGCGCGCGAGTTTGGACTTATCAGTCGAGCTTCCGGGCACGCCCTGCGCGCAACAGCGCCAAAGCCGTTGAAAGCGCCGCGTAGCCCAGCAGCAGGCGCAGTACGAGCGACGCGCCCTTCGATGCGCCGGCACGAGCGGGCGTTTGGGGTCCTCTCA
>JAQGNC010000484.1 GCA_028292065.1 Betaproteobacteria bacterium | reverse complement strand
GCGGGCAGGATCGGAGCCGTGGTCATCGTGCTCGTCTGGATCGGCGTCGTCGTGCTTGCGAGCATGTGGGCGTACAGCGCTTTTGCACATCAGCCCGGCGGCGCGAAGGCGACGCTTCCGTGATGTCGTGATTCGTGAATACGCGTCACCAATCCATCCCGTCGCGCGCTCGAACACGTAGCAAACTCGGTCCACGGGATTCACCGGCCCCGCTCGCGGTCATTGCGGATAAGATCGGGGGGTGAACCCACCTTCCGAGCAGGACCTCGCCACGGCGACCCTCGTCAGCCCGGCAGCCGACCGCAACAAAGGTCCGATACTCGACGTGCTCAGGCGAGTGCTGCCCGTGAGCGGCATCGTGCTCGAGATCGCCGGCGGCACCGGACAGCACGCGGTCCACTTCAGCCGCGCGCTGCCGATGCTCACCTGGCAGCCGAGCGATCCCGACGCGCGCGCCCGCGCGTCGATCGCGGCGTGGTCGTCGCGTGCAGCGCTTCCGAACCTCCAGCCGCCGATCGAGCTCGACGTGCGTGCGCAGCCGTGGCGCGTGTCGCGCGCGGACGCGATCGTGTGCATCAACATGATTCACATCTCGCCGTGGACGGCGACCGAGGCGCTGTTCGGCGGGGCGGCGTCGGTGCTGTGCGAAGGCGGCATCGTCTACCTTTACGGTCCTTACACCGTCGAGGGCAGGCACACCGCGCCGAGCAACGAGGCTTTCGACGCGTCGCTGCGCGCGCAGGACCCGCAGTGGGGCGTGCGCGATCTGGCCGACGTTGCTAAAGTCGCAAACGCTGAAGGCTTCGACCTGATCGAGACCGTCGAGATGCCGGCGAACAACCTGAGCGTCATATTCCGCAAACGCGATGTCCACACTCCCCACCACCCATAAACAATGGCGCCTCGCGTCGTACCCCGAGAGCCTGCCGACCGAAGACAACTGGGCGCTATCCGAAGGCGCCGTCCCCGCGCCCGGCGCTAACCAGATACTGGTGCGCGCGGTCTACCTCGACGTGGCGCCCTACATGCGAGGCCGCATCAGCCCGCAGAAGAATTACGCGGCGGGGGTGAAGCCCGGAGACGTCATGCTCGGCGGCGGCATCGGAGAAGTGGTGCAGTCGAACACGAAGCATTACCAGCCCGGCGACATCGTCGTCACCGATTTCGGCTTCGGCTGGCAGGAGTACGCGGTCCTGCAGCCGTCCGGCGTGCGCAAAGTCGATCCGGCGCTCGCGCCGCTGCCGTACTGGATGGAAGCGTTCGGCCTGAACGGGGTGACGGCGTATTTCGCGCTGCTCGACGCGGCGGCCATCAAGCCGGGCGACACGGTCGTGATCTCGGCGGCAGCCGGTTCGGTCGGCCAGATCGCAGGACAGATCGCGAAGCTCGGCGGCTGCCGCGCGGTCGGCATCACGAGCTCGCCCGGGAAAGCGGCGGGATGCCGCGAGCTCGGCTACGACGACGTCGTCGATTACCGCGCCGAGCAGGACGATCTCCCGGGTGCGATCCGCAAAGCGTGTCCGAACGGCGTCGACGTCTACATCGACAACACCGCGGGCGTGATCAGCGACGCGGTCATGCAGAACCTCGCGCCTCACGCGCGCATCGTGCTCGTGGGATCGATCAGTCTTGCCGGCAGGTTCGGCCAGCCCGATATCGGGCCGCGCTTTCACCGGCAGACGCTGATCGCGCGAGCGACGATCCGCGGCTTTCTCGTGAGCGACTACCTGCCGCGCTACCAGGAAGCGCGCGATCGGCTGGTGAGCTGGTATCGCTCAGGGGCGCTGAAATCGAAGTTCGACATCGCGCAAGGCATCGAAAACCTGCCCAGGGCGTTTTTGCGGCTGCTGAACAGTGAAAACGTCGGCAAGCAGCTCGTGCAGGTCGGCGACGACCCCACCGCGGCATCCGGCTTGCACTAGGCCGGCGAAGGAGGCACTTCCAATGCGCATACTGCTCGTCTGGCTCGTCAATGCGATCGCCTTGATCGCCGTGGCTTATCTCATGCCGTCCATCAGCGTCTCGAGCTTCGGCTCGGCTTTAATCGCCGCGCTCGTGCTCGGGCTGGTGAACGCGATCATCCGGCCTGTTCTCGTCCTGCTTACCCTGCCGGTGACGGTGCTCACGCTGGGTCTTTTCATCCTCGTCATCAACGCGCTGCTGTTCTGGTTCGTCGGCTCGATCCTCGAAGGTTTTCACGTGCACGGCTTCCTGGGCGCGCTCGTCGGATCGATCCTGTTCAGCATCGTGTCGTGGCTGCTGTCGACGCTGGTCCTGAGAGACAAGTAGCGGCAGGCGGCGCGCTCGTTGCACGCCTCGGGTACCACCCACGCAGAGGTCTTGATTGGCACTCGATCGTCGCATCCTGCGCTGTACATTGTTGCTTGCGACGGTGCTCGCGGCAGGCTGCGCCCACGTGCAGGGGCCGGCGCCCGAGCCTGCGGCCAAAGCTGGCAGCCTCGGCGCGCTCGATTCGGCCTATGACCGCAACGAGTGGCGCTGGGTCCGCAACCCCGACGGGCGCGAGCTGCTCGCGCATAACGCGATCAGCAAATGCTTCGTCGATCCACAGCCGCAGCAGGATTTCAACGAGCCCGGCTTCACGTTAAAGCGCGAGCAGAGGACGCTCGGCGCCGCGCGCTATAACGTCATGAACGTGTTCGAAGGACGCGATTTCTGGATCGCGGTCTACCAGCGCGAAGGATCGGCCACACCCGCGCTCGGCGTTTATTCGGACGGCCGCTGCAGGGAAGCGGCGGAGAATATCCTGAGGGGTTACGAAAAAAGTAAAGGCCCGCGTTAACCCCGGGCCTTTTCTTCCCCTCACCCTAACCCTCTCCCCACTACGGTGGGGCGAGGGAATTGGCTACCGCGTTGACCGCGCCAGCCGCCTTGGGTCATGCGGCTCCCTCGCCCCGCGCGGCGGGGAGAGGGTTGGGGTGAGGGGCACGCCCTTCGTCGCGCTCAGCGCAGAAATCCTTCTGCCACCCCTTCCAGAGGTCGTTGCGCGTGACGGCGTTCATCTCGTCGTTCGACGCGATCTTCGACTTGAGATCGGCAGGCGCACCGCCCTTGTGCAGGTGCTCGTAGACTTCGCGCAGCGCTTTCACCGCGGCCGCGACCGGCTGGTGACCTTGCAGCAGGACACGCGCGCCCGCGGCGGCGAAGTCTTCGCGCTTGATCGATGGCGGCGCCGAGCCCACGATGACCGGAAGCTTCGTCGCGTCGTGCACCGCCTTCACCTGCTCCACCGTTTCGACACCGACGAGGAAAATCGCGTCGACGCCCGCCTCGGCGTACGCTTTCGCGCGGGCCAGCGTGCCTTCGAGGCCTTCGACTTTCAGCGCCGAGGTGCGCCCGGCGATGACGAGCGCGGGGTCGCTGCGCGCGGAGAGCGCCGCTTTCATCTTGCCGACGCCTTCGGGTATCGAGATGAGCTCCTCTCC
>JAQGNC010000468.1 GCA_028292065.1 Betaproteobacteria bacterium | reverse complement strand
CGCAATCGCGTGAGTCCCGCCGAATGGGAAGCGCGCGTCGAGCTCGCCGCGGCGTATCGTCTCGCCGCGATCCAGGGCTGGTCGGACATGCTCGGCACCCATATCTCGTGCCGCGTTCCCGGCACCGAAGACCAGTTCCTGATCAATCCCTACGGCGAGCTCTTCGAAGAGATCACCGCGTCGTCGCTGATCAAGTGCGATATCGCCGGTAACAAGCTGTCGGATTCCCCGTACGAGATCAACGCCGCCGGTTTCACGATCCACAGCGCCATCCACATGGGCCGTCCCGACGCGCACGCGGTCATGCACCTGCACACCGGTTACGGCGTCGCGGTCTCGGCGCAGGAAGACGGGCTTCTCCCGATCACCCAGAAAGCGCTCACCACGCCTTTCAACCAGATCCGCTATCACGACTACGAAGGCGTCGCCCACGACCACACCGAGCGCGAGCGCCTGCTCGCCGACCTCGGCGACGGCACGATGCTCATCCTGCGCAACCACGGCACGCTCACGGTGGGCTCGAGCTGCGGCGAGATGTTCGCGCGCATGTACCGCCTCGAGACCGCGTGCCGCTTCCAGATACTCGCGATGTCCGGCGACGCGAAGCTGCGCCGCCTGCCGCAGGAAGTGATCGACCACACGATGCAGCAGGGAATCGAGCTGTCCGCGACAGGCGGCCGGCACGCGGGCGGCAAGCTCATGTGGAATGCGCTGATGCGCAAGCTCGCCCGCGAGCAGCCGGATTACGCTTCCTAGTCGCGGCGCGACTACGAAGCGTAATCGGGCCGCTCGCGGCTTGCGGTGAACGAGTCAGAGGGAAACCAATGGTTTCCCTCCGACACCTCCTTTCCTTCGGCTCGCGGGCGCTCGCTCCCGAGCCTTGAATTGTTAACCCCACCTCCATCCCGACCTCAGGGGGAGGGTCAGGGTGGGGGTGGGTTCAAGACGTTCATCTGCGGCTTCGCCGCGCTGCGCGGAATACATTCTCCAGCAGCAGCAGGAGTGTCCCGCCGACGAGCAGCGCCATCAGCAGGGCCGGTGAGGCCAGGAGCGCCACGTGTGCGAGCATGTAGACCGCGGCGAGCAGGGCGATGATCGCGAGGGCGAGGCTGCCGTCGTCGACGAAAAGGCTCGAAACCGTTTTTACCGCCTGAACGATCGCGTTCATGTCCTCACCTCCGCGAGTGCGGGTTGCGTCTTACCGACCATTCGGCAGACCCTGACTGCTGCCGCCGAGCCGGCGAAGAGCACGGCCATGAGCCCGAGGAGCGCGGCGTCCGCGTAAGGCCACACGACGCCGATGCCTTCCCCGAACCAGAAGAGACCGAACGCCGCCATCATCACGCCGACGGCGTACTTGAGCGCGTTCTCGGGCACTCGCGCCAGAGGCCGGTGCAGCAGCGCAGCCGCGATGACGACCAGCCCGCACGCGGCGAGTGCGCCGATGCTCGCGGGCACGAGCATGTTGCCGACCGCGCCGACGCCGATCACGATGACGACCACTTCCACGCCTTCGAGCACGATCGCCTTGTAAGCGGTCAGCATCGCCACTGCGTCCCATCGACTCGCCGCTGCACGCGAATCGGTGAGCGCGCGAGTCTCCTGCGCATAGAGCGCATCCTCGTCGCGCAAGGCGATGATTCCCGCCGATCGCAGGATCGCTTTGCGCAACCAGCGGATGCCGAAGAGGAGCAGCAGGGTGCCCACCACGAGCTGGAGGTATTCGATCGGCACTGCGGCGATGGCAGGCCCGAAGGCCGCGATGATCGCGGCGAGCGTGAGCAATCCCGCGGCGGTGCCCGCCAGAGCCGATCGCCAGCCGCGCACGATTCCCGCTGCGAGCACGATCGTCATGGCCTCGACCGCCTCGACCGACGAACCCAGAAATGCGGCCGCCATCTGCGGTCCGCCTTGTATCCAGCTCAGCATAGGGGCCTCCCCATATTCATCGACATGCCAATCTCCTTATCGCTGTGTGGCAAGAGCGGTCGAACCGTTCGACCCTGCGGCGAAGATAAACCCGAGGCCGGTACCCCAGCTTGAACGGGACATTACAGATCTGTCACGAAGCTGCGCTTGTCCGGACCGCGGCCGCTACGTTGCGTTTCTGCCGCAGGCGGAGCGCCTGCGCGACGGAAGACGTTTCAATTCACCTTCGAGCTTGAGCGCAACGCTGCAGTTCTGTCACGATGCGGGGAGGTGCGGCGCGGGAGATGGCGTTGCGGCCCGGGAGCCTCAGGCCGAATTACGCCGAATTCATCTTGCGCTCATCGGCCGGGAAACACGCGCAGCGTACTCTTGCGCCCAATGGAGGCCGCATGAAAGTCCTGCTCGTCGAAGATAACGAAAGCGTCGCCGGTTTCGTCAGGAAAGGCCTGAGCGAAGCCGGCCACGTCGTGGATCACGCCAACAACGGGCGTGACGGCATGTTCCTGGCTGCCAGCGAAGCGTACGATGCGATCATCATGGACCGCATGCTTCCCGGCGGTATCGACGGGCTCGGCATCATCGGCGCCTTGCGCAAGTCAGAAAACAAAACGCCGATCCTGATACTGAGCGCGCTGTCGGACGTCGACGAGCGCATCCGCGGCCTGCAAAGCGGTGGCGACGATTACCTCGTCAAGCCGTTCGCGTTCGGCGAGCTGCTGGCGCGGCTCGACGCGCTGTTGCGCCGCTCGCAGGCGACGGGCACCGAAACGACGCTGACCCTCGACGACCTTACGCTCGACCTGCTTTCGCGCAAAGTCACTCGCGGCGGCAAGACCCTCAATCTCAAGCCGCGCGAGTTCAAGCTGCTCGAGTACCTGATGCGCCACAAAGACCAGGTCGTGACCCGCACCATGCTCCTCGAGAAAGTGTGGGACTATCACTTCGACCCTCAGACCAACGTCGTCGACGTGCATATCAGCCGGCTGCGCCAGCACATCGACGGCGGCACCGGCCGGCCGCTGCTGAAAACGATACGCAACGCCGGATACATGCTGACCGCCGATGGCTAGGTTCGTCCGCTTGTCGGCTTTCCGGCTCTCCGTCGCGTATATCGCGCTCAGCCTCGGCATGCTCGGAATCCTCGCAGTGCCGCTCTGGTATGCGTGGCGCCAGAACATCGAAGACGTGAGAGCCGAGCTGCTCAAGGAAGACGCCCAAAGCATGTCCGACATCCTGCGCGAGCAGGGTATAGAGGCGCTCAAAGGCGTGATCGAGGCGAGGGTCTCCAAGCAGCGCACAGGCAACCTGATCATCTCGTTGTCGGACTCGAAGTCGACACGCCTCGCCGGCAATCTCAGCGCTGCGCTCCCGGAGGCCTTCGAGACCTCCGGCGTGTTCAGCTCGACCGTGGAAATCCACGGGCGGCCCGTCCAGGCTCTGCTCATGCACGCGACGCTGCCGGGAGGGTATGACCTGCTGGTGGGCCGCAGCACCGCGCGCTTCCAGCGGCTCGAGAAATTTTTCGAGTACGGCCTCGGCGGCGCTGCCGGGATCGTCCTGCTCTCCGCGGTCGTCGGCGGTCTCGCGATCCGCCGCGCACTGCTCGCCGAGCTGCACGGCATCAACCAGACCGCTTCGGCGATCGTCCAGGGCGATCTCTCGCGCCGCCTGCCGGTGAGCGGCGGCGCCAACGAGCTCGAGATGCTCGCGCAGACCGTCAACCGCATGCTCGACCAGATCGAGCAGCTCGTGCACGGCGTTCGCAACGTCTCCAACGCCATCGCGCACGACTTGCGCACGCCCCTGGCCGAGTTGCGCGCCCGCCTCGAAATGCTGCTGGTGACCCGGCATTCGGCCGAAGAGACCCAGCTCGAGATCGAAAGCGCCGTCGCGGACGTCGACCGCGTGATCGGCATCTTCAACGCGCTGCTGCGCCTCGCGCAGATCGAAAGCGGTGCGCGGCGCTCCGGCTTCGTTCAGCTCGACGTGGCGGAGGTCGCACGCGAGGCCGTGGATTTCTACCAGCCGGTGGCGGAGCTCAGGGGTGTCGCGCTCACGTGCACGTGCGAAGCGGGCGTCACGATGACCGGCGATTCGCTGCTCCTCAGCCAGGCGATCGGCAATCTCATCGACAATGCCGTCAAATACGCCCCGCCCAAGGGGCACGTCTCGCTGTCCTTGGCGCGCACCGGCGACGGACATGCCGCAGTCACAATTGCCGAT
>JAQGNC010000451.1 GCA_028292065.1 Betaproteobacteria bacterium | reverse complement strand
CGCAGCGGGGCCCTCCTGGCGGTGGACCAGCGCTCGTTCGACGGCAATCCCAGCGCGCAGACCGCGGTCACCGCCGATCTCGCGTTCGGCTTTTCGCACCTCTCGGCCGCGGTCGAGGCGCGCAGCGGCTCGGTCATCGATTACTACGTCATCACGGGCTACCTCGGCGATCATCGCGCGGCGCTCGCCAAACCGGCTGCGAAGCACATCCGCGACGCGCTGCGCGAGCACGGCGCCGAATTCGTCGTCGCCTACTTCGACGAAGGCACGTTTCCCGACCCGCGCTGGGGCGTGGGCGCGCAGCGCACGCAGTCGAACTACGCTTTCCTGCTCGAGCGCGTGCTCGCCGAGCCGGGTCTCGGCCTCGTGCTCAAACCGAAAACGCCGCGCACGCTGCGCGCGCGGCTCGGTCCGGTCGTGCCGCTGCTCGAACGGGCGCTCGCGACCGGACGCTGCTCGATCATGGAGGAAGGCGTGCTGCAGGGCTCTGTCCCGCCGGTGCAGGCCGCGCTGGCCGCGGACGTGGCGATACACGAATCGGTCGCATCGGGCACCGCCGCGATGGAAGCGGCGCTCGCCGGTGTGCCCACGTTGCTTATCGACCATGATGGCTGGACAATAAGTCCTTTGTACCGCCTCGGCGTGGGATCGGTCATTTTTAACGATTGGCAACACCTGTGGGCCGCGCTCGCCGCGGCTCGCCGAAACGCGCGACCCGAAGGCTTCGGCGACTGGGCTCCCGTCATCGACGACCTCGACCCGTATCGCGACGGCCGCGCGGCCGAGCGCATGGGCACTTTCCTCGAGTGGCTGATGGAAAGCTTCGACCGCGGCGACGACCGCGACCGCGCGCTCGCCAGTGCGGCGCAGCGCTACGCCGACGCGTGGGGCGCGGACAAGATCATCCGCGCCGCACCGGCCTCTCACCCCCGCTATCCTGCCGCAGCATGAGAAACATCGACGAGCTCTTCGTCCTGCCCACCGCCACCCTGCGCGACGTGCTCGTTCGCAGCAACGCCACCCGCCGCGGCATCGTGCTTGCGGTCGACTCGCAGCGCCGCCTCACCGGAGTCATCACCGACGGCGACATCCGCCGCGAAATGCTCGCGGGGACCGATCACGACGTGACCGTGCGCCAGCTCCTCACCAACAAGGGCGACCCGCGGCCGATCACTGCGCCGCTCGACGCGTCGCACGCTGAGCTCGTGGAAATCCTTCGCCGCACCGCGGTCAGCCACATCCCGCTCGTGAACGCCGAAGGCGTGGTCGAGCGCCTCGTCGCGGTCGAAGACCTGCTCATCGAAGACGAGCTCGCGCTGCAGGCGGTGGTGATGGCCGGCGGCCGCGGCACGCGCCTGCACCCGCTGACCGAAGAGCTTCCGAAGCCGATGCTTCCCGTCGGCGACAAGCCGCTGATGGAGCGCATCATCTGCCAGCTCGCCGAAACCGGCATACGCCAGGTCAACATCACGACGCACTATCTCGCCCACAGGATCACCGAGTACTTCGGCGACGGCAGCGATTTCGGCGTGAACCTGACTTACGTGCCCGAAGTCGAGCTCCTCGGCACCGCGGGCGGGCTCGCCCTCATGCCGATGCCCGACACCCCGCTGCTCGTGATCAACGGCGACATCCTCACCGACGTCGATTTCCGCGCGATGCTCGCGTATCACCGCAGCCACGGCTCGGCGCTGACCGTCGCGGTGCGCAGTTACGAAGTGCAGGTTCCGTACGGCGTGGTCGAATCCGACGGGGTTCGCGTCCGGCGGGTCGTCGAGAAGCCGACCTACCGCTATTTCGTGAACGCCGGCATCTATCTGATCGAGCCCGGCACCCACCAGCTCGTCCCGAAGAACCGGCGCTTCGACATGACCGATTTGATCGATGCCGCGCTCGAGCGCGGCCTGCCGGTGGTCACTTTCCCGATCTGGGAATACTGGCGCGACATCGGGCAGCACACCGATTACGCACAGGCGCAGACCGACGTCAAAGACGGAACGATCCCATGAGCTGGACAGGAAAGCGCGTCCTCGTGACGGGTGCGGGCGGTTTCATCGGCAGCCACCTGGTCGAGCGCCTGGTCGAGCTCGGCGCGAACACGCGCGCGCTGGTGCGCTACACCTCGTCGGGCACGTGGGGCTGGCTCGACGAGTCCCCGTGCAAAGCCGAAGTCGAAGTGATCGCGGGCGATCTGCGCGACAGCCACGGCATGCGCAGGACCATGGCGGGCGTGGACCGGGTTTTCCATCTCGGCGCGCTGATCGCGATCCCGTATTCGTATCACGCGCCCGAATCGTACGTGCAGACCAACATCGAAGGCACGCTCAACGTTCTGCAGTGCGCGCGCGAGGCGAACGTCGAGCGCGTGATCCACACCTCGACCAGCGAGGTCTACGGGACCGCGCAGTACGTGCCGATCGACGAGAAGCACCCGCTGGTGGGGCAGTCGCCGTACTCCGCGACCAAGATCGCGGCCGACAAGCTCGCCGAATCGTTTCACCTGTCTTTCGGCACGCCGGTGGTCACGGTGCGTCCTTTCAACACCTACGGGCCGCGCCAGTCCGCGCGCGCGGTCATCCCGACGATCATCACCCAATGCCTCACCGGCGACACCGTGCGCCTGGGGAACCTCGCGCCGACTCGCGACCTCACGTTCGTGAGCGACACGGTCGAAGGCTTCGTGTGTGCGGCCGAAGCGGGGCAGGCCGCGCTCGGCAAGACCGTGAACCTCGGCGCCGGGAGCGACATCAGCATCGGCGATCTCGCGTTCAAGATCGCGGGCCTCACCGGCAAAGCGGTCTCGGTGCAATCCGACGATCAGCGCATGCGCCCCGGCGGCAGCGAAGTGGAAAGGCTGCTCTCGGACAACCGCCTCGCGCGAGAGCTCATCGGTTGGACCCCGCAAGTCACGCTCGAAGCAGGGCTGCGCCTGACGATCGAATGGGTCGAGCGCAACCTCTCGCGCTTTCGTCCCGACACCTACCAGCTCTAGCCGGTCACGAAGCGGACCGCGGCGAGCACGTCGGGGAACACCGGCACGTCGGCACCGACCCCGGCTCGGGCTTCACGGCCGTAGCCGGTCTCCACCAGCAGCGCGGTGACCCCGGCGGCGCGCCCCGCGGCGATGTCGCCCGGCTTGTCGCCGATCATGAACGAGCGCGCGAGGTCGATCCCGAAGTCGCGCTGGGCGCGCAGCAGCAGCCCGGGCGCCGGCTTGCGGCACTCGCAGTCACGGACCGCACCGAACTGCGGATGGTGCGGGCAGTGGTAGAAAGCATCGATGTGCACGCCATGCCGGCGCGCATCCGCCGCGACGTGGGCGTGCAAGGCTTCGAGATCGGTTTCGCCGTAGAGCCCGCGCGCGATGCCGGCCTGGTTGGTCACCACGATCGCGAGGTAACCGGCCGCGTTGAGCAGGCGCAGCGCTTCGATCGCGCCGGGAACCCACTCCCATTCGTCGGCGCGATGGACATAGCCGGTCTCGACGTTGAGCGTGCCGTCGCGGTCGAGGAAGACGGCGCGGGTCACGCGGCGTTCAGACGTTTCCGTACTTGCTGTCGCGGATCATCGTGTAGCCCTTGATGAGCTCGCCGATGCCGAAATCCAGGCTGTGCGTGGGATTGAAGCCCGTCCCCTCGACCTTGGCGTTCGACACGATGTAGTTGCGCTGGTCGGGGTCCTTGCCGATCGGGGCTTCGATGAAGACGAACTCGGGCACCTGCTTCTGGATCGCCTCGCACAGC
>JAQGNC010000450.1 GCA_028292065.1 Betaproteobacteria bacterium | reverse complement strand
CGCCGCCTTCGATATAGCAGCCGACCGCGATACCGTGATAGCGCCCGTCGATGAGCCTGCCGTCGAGCTGCGACTTCGTCTTCCACTCGAACGCGTCGAGGCAGTGGTCGAGCGTCTGCGCATAGTTGCCGCTGTCGGTCGAGGTCTCACCGCCGAAAGGCTGCACGGTCGCGAGCTGCCACGGCATTTCGCTTTCGGTGAGCAGGTTGCGGCGGCGGAATTCGACGCGGTCGATGCCGAGATCGGCCGCGGCGATGTCGAAGAGGCGCTCGCGAAAGAAATCGGTCTCGAAGCGCCCCGGGCCGCGATACGTGCCGACCGGTGTCTTGTTCGTGAGGGCGAGCGACACGTCCACGTGCACGTGCGGGATGCGATAAGGGCCGGTCGAGACTTGTGCGACGTTGCGCGAAGGGGTGACCCCGTTGGTTCGCAGGTACGCGCCGACGTCGGTGTGCGCGTGGCCGCGAAGCGCGACGATCGTTCCATCCGCTTCGCACGCGATCTCGAGCTCGCACTCGGCGTCGCGCGCGTGGTTGGTCGCGATCAAGTGCTCGCGGCGGTCTTCGATCCACTTCACCGGCCGCGAGAGCTTGCGGGCGGCGTAGGGGATCAGGAAATCTTCGGGATAGAACTCGCCGCGCACCCCGAAAGCGCCGCCGGTGTCGCCTTCGATCATCTCGATGTCGTCGACGCTCAATCCGAGCTGCTTCGCGAGCACACGCCGGTTCGGGAAAGGAACCTTGCTCGCACCGCGCACGCTGAGCTTGCCTTCCGCCGCGTCCCAGTCGGCGAGGAGCCCGCGGGTCTCCATCGGAATGGCGGTGTGGCGGTGCACCCGGAAGCGCTCGCGCCGGGTATATAAGGCGCCGGCGAAAGCCGTGGCGGCGTCGCCGCGGATCGCGCTGAGCGTCAGGGCGCAATTGCTAGCCGACTCTTCGTACAGAAGCGTAGCGCCCGTGCGGTCGACGACAGCGTCCAGCGATTCGATATCGACGAGGATCGCATCGAGCGCGTCTTCCGCGATCGCCGCGGTGTCGGCGATGACCACCGCGATCGGCTCGCCGACGTAGCGCACTTTGCCATGCGCGATGACCGGCTGCTCGAAAGGCACGAGCTCGGGAAGCGCTTCCTGCCGCAGCGGAATGCGGGGGATCGCGCCCAAGTCGCGGGCGATCTCGGCGGCGGTGACGACGGCGTGTACGCCGGGAATTTCGAGAGCGCCTGATGCGTCGACCGACACGAGCCGCCCGTGAGCGACCGAGCTGCGCAGCACCACCGCGTGGAGCATACCGGGCCGCGACAGGTCGTCGACGTACGCGCCGCGCCCGCGCAGCAGGCGCAGGTCTTCGACGCGCTCGACGGGGGCGCCGATGGCGGCGCCGGTTTTCGGGACGTGAGCGAGATCAGTCATGCGGATGCGTCAGCGCCTCGGGATTGCCATTCGACAAGCTCAGGACGGGCTTCGTCACCGCGTTCCTCGCAATGACCGCAGCGTGTCATCGCGAGGAGCGGCAGCGACGTGGCGATCTCGTGCCGCACGGCCTTTCGTTCGCAACGGGATTGCTTCGTCACTGCGTTCCTCGCAATGACGGTGTTTGGTCGTCGCGAGGAGCCGCGATAGCGCGACGTGGCGACCTCGTGACGCACGGCCTTTCGTTCGTAACGGGATTGCCCTTCGACAAGCTCAGGACAGGCTTCGTCACCGCGTTCCTCGCAATGACCGCAGCGTGTCATCGCGAGGAGCGGCAGCGACGTGGCGATCTCGTGGCGCACGTCAGCGAACGTCCCGCTCACGATTGCAGATATCGAGCGCCATCAGCGCATAGATCTGCGCCGCTTTGACCATGACGTCGATCTCGATCTCCTCGTTGCGCGGGCCGATACGCCTGCCGCGCGGGCCGATCTTGATCGCGGGGATGCCCATCTCGTTGTAGATGTTGGTGTCGGTCCAGATGCTCGCGCGGTCCGGCGTCTCGGCTTTGATCTTCTCGCCGAAGAGATGCTGGTGGACGTCCTCGGCGCAACTGACGAGCGGATCGACGTTCTGGCCTTCGTGGCCGAGCAGGGATTTGTAGAGCTCGAGATCGTATTCGACGCCGAGCGCGTTGAGCGCGGTCTCGATCTCGTGCTTGATCGTGACCGGCCGCACCTGCGGCGGCATGCGCACGTCGACGTAGATCGTGCAGATCCCCGGGAAGTAATTCGGACGGTACGGCGCGCCACCTTCGATGCCGCCGATGTTCACTTTCGGGTAGAGCGGTCCCTGCCGCGCCGAACGATAGATGTATTGCTCTTCGAAGCGCTCGGCCCAGGCTTCGATCGCGCCGATGATTTTCGTCATCTTCACGATGGCGTTGGCTTTCTCCATCGGGAAATCGGCACGCTTCGTGCCCCACGCCGCTTCGGCTTTGCCGAACGTCGAGATCTTGACCAGCACCACGCCGTTCTGCGCCCACACGATGTTCAGATCCGAGCCGTCGGCGCAGACGGCGTAATCGGTATGCATGCCGTGGGTCAGGAGGTGGCGGGTGCCCACACCTTCGCCGCGGTACTCTTTGGTCTGCCACGGTCCGACGGGCGTGCGCGAAATCTCGCCGACGACCGCGGCGAGGATCACGTCGCCCTTGAGCTTCACTCCGCTTTTTGTCAGTGCTTTGCCCGCCATCATGAAAGCCGCCACACCGCCTTTCATGTTGGAGATTCCCAGGCCCCGGACTTTGCTGCCGACGATCGCGCCTTTGAGCTCGGACTCGGGCTCGACCTTTGACACCCTGCGCAGGTCTTCGGCGGTCCCGGAGAAGCTCGTATCGGTGTGGCCGTTGAAGCCGAGGCTCAGGCCCGTGCCGTCGCCCTTGACGATGCCCACCGCATTCGGGCGGTCGACTTCGACGTCCTGACGCACCGCCTTGAGCCCGTTCGCTTCGTACCAGCGCAGGATGTATTCCGCGATCGCTTTCTCCTGTCCGGTCGGGCTCGGAATGCTCGTGAGCTCGCAAGCGAGCTGCGCGAGCTCGTCGCGGTCGATCTGCGCCAGTACCTGCTGCGCGGCTTCCTTGTTCAGCGGCATCTGTTCTTCCCCTCTTCGATGATCAACCGTTCACCCTTCGACTGCGTCGTGGCACGACGCTCAGGGCGAACGGAACGGAATCCGCGGGCCCGAGGCAAAACCGAACCGAATCCGAAGGCCCGCGGCAAAACCGTTCGTGCTGAGCTGGTCGAAGCATGAACGCGCCGTTCACCCTTCGACTGCGTCGCGGCGCGACGCTCAGGGCGAACGGAATGCAGGCCCGTCGCAGCATGAACGCGCCGTTCACCCTTAGCCCGCATCGTGGCACGACGCTCAGGGCGAACGGAATGCAGGCTCGTCGAAGCATGAACGCGCCGTTCATCTCAATACTCCGGTTTCGCACCGGTCGTCTTCACGATGCGGTTCCAGAGCTGCGTCTCCGCTTTCATGTAGTCCGCGACCTGTTTAGGCGTGGACGCGGAAGCCGCGACCATCGCCTGGCTCGCGACCTTGTCCCGGTATTCCGGTGTCGCGAGGACAGTGTTGACCGCATCGCTCAGTTTCTGCACGACCGTTGCGGGGGTTTCCGCGGGCACGAACACCGCGGTCCACGACGGATTGAGCTGCGGATAACCGGCCTCGCTCATCGTCGGCACCTTCGGCAGCGCGGGCAGGCGCTTCTCGCTGACGACGCCGAGGATTTTCACTTTGCCCTGCTGCTGGAGCGGCAGCACGCCGGTGACCGTCATGAACGCGACCGGCGTCTCTCCGGTCGCGACCGCGATCCCCGCCGGGCCTGCGCCGCGATACGGCACCGCAGTCGCCTTGGTGCCCCACAGCACGTTGATGAGGTAAGTCGCGGAGAGGTGCGACGTGGTGCCCACACCGGACGTGGCATAAGTGATCGGGTGCTTTTTCGCGAGCGCCTGCAGGTCTTTGAGCGTTGCGACGGGAAGGCTGGACGTGACCGCGAGCGCATTCGCCTGCGTCGCGATGACGCCCACCGGAATGAAGTCACGAGCGGGATCGTAGCCGGCACTAGCGGAGAGCGCCGGATTGACGAGGAGTGACGCGGTTGCGACGAGCACGGTATAGCCGTCGGGCGCCGACTTGGAAACGAGCTGTGCCGCGATGTTGCCGCCCGCGCCGGTGCGGTTGTCGACGATCACCGACTGCCTGAGCGGCTCCTGCAATCCCGCGGCGAGCAGGCGCGCCGCGATGTCGGCGGGGCCGGCTGCGGGAAAGCCAACGACGATGCGCACCACTTTGCTGGGATAGTTGTCCGCCGCAGCGGCCGCGGCAGGTGTCGGCATGGTTGTGAATGCGACGGGTACCGCGGCAAACAACCAACGAAACGCTGAGCTCATTTTTCTTCAGTCCTCATGCAGGATGCTCCTCGCGCGTGAGACCGGTGCGTCGAGGCGCACCTTTGTATTCGCTCTTGACCAAACCGGGGTCTGACCCCAAAAAGCCGGGGTCAGACCCCAAGCCGGGGTCCACCCGCGGCGGGGTCTGACCCGCATGGCTTGTCATCGCGAGGAGCCGCGATAGCGCGACGCGGCGATCGCGTGGCGCACGGGCTTTCGTTCGCAACGAGATTGCTTCGTCACAGCGTTCCTCGCAATGACAGAACAAACTCCGTCATTCGACCGGTAAGAAAAGCTTCTCGACCGGGACGGTCTCTTTCAGCATCCCCTGCTGCACCATGTAAGTCATCAGCGTGCCGAGGTTCAGACGCGCTTCCTCGATACCATATTTCCACGGGTCTTCGCCGAACACCTGGTCGAGCTCGTCGAGCTCGGCGGTCATCCACGGCAGCATGAAGCGCAGCGCCGAATAGTTGCGCATCCGCACCAGGGCGGCTTTCTTCGACTCGCAGAACGCGCGATACAGCGACTGCGCGATGAAAGGGTTCTTCTCGTAGACTTCGCGCTTGATCGCGACCAGGTGCATGATCGGGAAGATCCTGGTGCGCTGGTAATACGCTTTCTCGACTTCCTTGAAATCGGGAAACAGGCGCACCACGTCGGGATTGGTGAAGCGCGCGTTCGGGAGGTGAGTGCCCATGGTCGCGTCGACCTTGCCCGCTTCGAGCAGGTCGCTCATCGACTTGTCGCTCTCGTTTCTTTCGAACGACACGCCAGGCGGGATGATCGTCGGCACACCGTGCGCGCCGGGGCTGTTGATCGAGCCTTCGACCCAGTGGATTTTCGAAAGATCGACGCCGTAATCGTTCTGGAGGTGTCCGCGCTGCCACACCGCCGCAGTCATGGTGTAGCGCATGACCCCGACGCGCTTGCCTTCGAGATCCTTCGGCGTGCGGATCCCCGAGCGCTTGTTGATTGCGAACATCGCGTGGCGGAACATCTTCGAAGGGAAGGCCGGGATCGCGACGAAAGGGCAGTTTCCTTTCGAGACGCGCGTGATGTAGTCGGAGCTCGACATCTCGCACACGTCGAATTGCTGCTCGGCCATCGCCGAATCGAAAAGCTTGCGCGGGAAATCCTCGACGCGGAACGTGAGGTCTATCCCTTCGGGCTTCACTTCCCCGGTGTAGAGCGCCTGCATGCGGTCGTAGAGCGCGCACGCGAGGGTGATCGGGACGTTGCCGGTTTTGTCTGAAGCGCTTGTCACTGCGGTCTCGGGGCTGTTCATTCGTTCTCCTCGTCTCTAAAACGTCATCCTGGCGCAGGCCAGGATCCATTGTTCAAGCGTGCAACGTCGAAATGGATTCCGGATCGCGTCGCGTCCGGAATGACGGACCGTTCGGGTCATCGCGTTATCGTCCGACTCGACGACTCTCGTATCAGCGCCCAGATCTTCGGCGGTGTCAGCGGCAGGGTTTTGACTTCGACGCCGAGCGACGAGAGGGCAGCCGAAACCGCGTTCGCGACGACGCCGCCGACCGGCACGATGCCGCCTTCGCCGCCGCCTTTGGCGCCGAGCGGATTGTTCGGCGAAGGCGAGTTCTCGAGGACGAGCGCCCTCACCGACGGGAAATCCATCGCCGAGGGCATCAGGTAATCGGCGAAAGTGCCGGCGAGAAACTGGCCGTCTTCGTCGTACGCGAGGTGCTCGAGCAGCGTTCCGCCGAGTCCCTGCACGACCGCGCCGACCGCCTGGCCGGTCGCGGTGAGCGGGTTGACGACGCGGCCGAGGTCTTCGACCGTGAAGTAATCGACGAGATCGACTTTGCCCGTGCCCGGATCGACGGTGACGTGCGCCGCGGCCGCGCCGTACGCGTAAGTGTGATGGTGGTTGGAGAATTCGCCGTCGGCCTGGACTCTCATCTTCCCGAGATCGGCACGGGTGAGGGTCTCGCCTCTGAAGGTCGCGGTGAGCCCGGGGCCGATGGTCACTTCGTTCGCGGCGGAGCGCGCTTCGGTCGCGGCCGCTTCCCTGATGCGCTGCTTGAGCCTGGCCGCGGCGTCGAGCACCGCCGAGCCTCCCATGACGGTCGAGCGCGAGTGATACGAGCCGTAGCCTTCCTTGAGATACGTCGTCGAGCCGTGGCGGATGCGTATCTGGTCCATCGGCACGTCAAGCGCGTCGGCCGCGATCTGGGTGAGCACGGTGACGAGGCCTTGCCCGACCGCGGTGGAACCGACGTAGACCGTGATCTGCCCGTCCTCTTCGATCTCGATGCGCGCATTCTCTTTGGGTCCGGCCGCGCCGCCTTCGATGAAGCAGCCGAGCGCGATGCCGTGATACCTGCCGTCGATCAGCCGTCCTTGCAGCGCGAGTTTTTCTTTCCAGCCGAACTCGGCGAGGCAGCGCTCGAGCGTGATGCGGTAATCGCCGCTGTCGAGCGCCTCGGCTCGCTCGGGCTTGTCGAGCGTCGCGAGCGGGAAAGGCATCTGCTCGGCGCGGACGAGATTGATGCGCCTGAACTCGACCGGGTCGATCCCGAGCTCGCGTGCGGCGATGTCGAAAATGCGCTCGCGGAAGTAATCGGCTTCGAATCGACCGGGTCCGCGGTAAGTGCCGATCGGCGCCTTGTTGGTGAGATAAACGGTCGACTCGACGTGGATGTTCGGGATGTCGTACGGGCCAGACATGAATAGCGCGACGTTGCGCGAAGGCGCCGTCGCGTTCGCGCGCATGTAGGCGCCGCAGTCGACCGATGCGCTCCCGCGCAGCGCGATGATGCGGCCGCTGCGC
>JAQGNC010000445.1 GCA_028292065.1 Betaproteobacteria bacterium | reverse complement strand
ATGCCGAGCTTCGCCTGCAGCAGGCACGCGGTGCTCGGGAAGACCATGTCGGGTGTGGTCGTCGCGACGATGATGAGGTCGATGTCCTGCGGCGTGATCCCGGCCGCATCGAGCGCGCGCCGGCTCGCGACCAGCGCGAGATCGCTCGCGCTCTCGTTTTCCGCGGCGACGTGGCGCTGGCGGATTCCGGTGCGGCTGTAAATCCACTCGTCGGACGTGTCGACGAGCTTTTCGAGGTCGCTATTGGTGAGTATCTTCTCGGGAAGATAACTGCCGGTGCCGGTGATGCGGGAGTAAATGGTCATGCTGCCGTTTGCTGAATGTGGGACATGCGCTCTTCGATGTGACGAAGAACGCCGCCGCGCGCCTCCTCGACCGCACGCTCGATCGCGAACCCGAAAGCGAATACGTCCGCCGAGCCGTGGCTCTTGATGACGATGCCGCGCAGCCCGATCAGCGTCGCCCCGTTGTAGCGCCGGTGGTCGACGCGGCGCTTGAAGTGACGGATGACCGGAGACGCGACGAGCCCCGCGAGCCTGGTCAGGAGGTTGCGGCCGAATTCTTCTCGCAGCGACGTGGCGAGCATCTGCGCCAGACCCTCTGACGCTTTCAGCGCGACGTTGCCCACGAAACCGTCGCACACCACGACGTCGGTCGTGCCTTTGTAGATGTCGTCGCCTTCGACGTTGCCGTGGAAATTGAGGTCGCTCGCGCGCAGGAGCTCGCCCGCGCGCTTGACGATCTCGCTGCCCTTGATGTCTTCCTCGCCGATGTTGAGCAGGCCCACGCTCGGCTGCGCCTTTGCGTCGAGCGAAGCCACGAGCTCCGAGCCCATGATCGCGAACTGGAGCAGGTGTTCCGCAGTGCAGTCGACGTTGGCGCCGAGATCGAGCATGCACGTATGCCCCTTGAGGGTCGGCAGTATCGTCGCGATCGCGGGGCGGTCGATGCCCGGCAGGGTCTTCAGGACGAAGCGCGAGATCGCCATGAGCGCGCCGGTGTTGCCGGCGCTCACGCACGCCTGGGCCTCTTCCTTTTTCACCAGGTCGATCGCGGCGCGCATCGAGGAGTCTTTCTTGCCGCGCAGCGCGCTCGCCGGCTGCTCGTCCATCTCGACGACTTCGGCGGCGTGCCGGATACGCAGGCGCGCGGAAGGCCGCGCGTGATGCCGCGCGAGCTCCGATTCGATCGCGGGCTGCCTGCCGACCAGTATGAATGCCGATTGCGGATCTTTGGCCAGATACTGCAGCACGGCGGGCACAGTCACGTGCGCGCCGTGGTCGCCACCCATGCAATCGATGGCAACGATCACGTCCATCGAAAACCCTCCACTTCGAACGTCCGCCGTTGTTGTTTTATTCGGCGGGCGTCAGGCCCGCGCGGCGCCGCGTGGCGGCTGGCTAGTCGTCCTTGGTCTTGAGGACTTTCCTGCCGCGGTAATAGCCGTTGGGGCTGATGTGGTGCCGCAGGTGCACTTCCCCGGTGGTCGGCTCGACGGCGAGCGGGGGGGTGGGCAGATGGTCGTGCGAGCGGTGCATGCCGCGCTTCGAGGGGGACTTCTTGTTCTGCTGAACAGCCATTACTGACTCCTTAATGTTTGCTGCGCGGGCGCTTGAGGGCGGCCAGTTGGTCGAACGCCGAATGCGGCCCGGCGTCGTCGGGTTGCTTCTCGAACCGGCTCGCGCAAGTTCCTTCCGGATGCCGCGGCGCGAGCGGAAGCGAGAGCAGGACCTCGTCTTCGATCAGCGCCGCCACGTCCAGTTCCGGAGTCGCCTCGATCGTATCGGGCTCTTCCGGGTCGTCCAGTTCCGGGTCTACCGGTGTGCCCGGGGGCACCACCAGCAGGGTGTTTTCGAACTGCACCGGTAACTCGAGCTTGCCGAGACACCGCTGGCACTGCAGGTTCAGGCTGCCGCCGATCCTGACCTCGAGCAGCGGGCGTCTCCGCGCGTCCTGTCGGCCGCGAATCGTGTACTCGAGGCTGCCGGCGGAATCGTAGAGGATATCTTCGAGACGCTGGAGGGCTGCTACGGGCACGGTGGCCGACAATTCCTGCGCGGAGTGGGCGAACTCCAGTGTATCGATCAGCCCCGGTGCAGACATAAGCCGCGCATGATAGTATTTTTGCGATTTCCTGTCAAAAACAAAAAGAAGAAAAGTCGAGCTTTGGCAGGCACTTACAGTAACCCCCATTCGGTTCTCCAACGTGCTGGTCCTCGCTTCGTCTTCCCCTTACCGCCGACTGCTGCTCGAGCGCCTGCGCGTGCCCTACTCCAGCGCCTCGCCCGATCTGGATGAAAGCCCTTTGCCGGGTGAGGCGCCGCCGCACACCGCGGTGAGGCTCGCCGAGGCGAAGGCGCGGGCGGTCGCCGCCCGCTTTCCCGGCGCGATCGTCATCGGATCGGACCAGGTGGCGGTCCTCGACGGCGCGCCGCTCGGCAAACCGGGGAGCCATGCGGCTGCGCTCGCCCAGCTCCTCGCGATGCGCGGCCGCAGCGTGGTTTTTCACACGGCGCTGTGCGTGCTCGACGCCGCTCGCGGGACGTGCCGCACGGAGGAGGTGCCGACGACCGTGCAGTTCCGGGAGTACTCGGACGCCCAGGCCGAGCGCTACCTCGAGCTCGAAAAGCCGTACGACTGCGCCGGAAGCGCGAAGATCGAGGCGATGGGCATCGCGCTGGTCGAGAAGGTCGTCAGCACCGATCCGACCGCGCTCATCGGGCTGCCGCTGATCGCGCTGGTGAGCCTGCTGCGCGACGCGGGGTTGGACGTTCTCCAGCCGCTACGGGCGAGTTGATCCCGGGCTCCGGTCAGTGGTTGCGATGCTGCCGCAGGGTGCTTTTTCAGCACCCGGCGGTGCATGAACACTCCTCCGCGCGCCGCCTTGCCCGCCGCCGTACCGTCCTCATGCCGAAAAACGACTTTCGAGCGCTTCGAGCAGCTCGTAGCCCATGAGATCGTTCAGCTCGTCGAAAGACGTGAGCAGGTCGGGCCGGTCGACGACCCGGTCCTTGTCGATCACTTCATCCTTGAACACCTGCATCGCATTCATCATCCCCTTCAACGCTGCCGTGGACAGCAGCCTGGGATAAGAAACCTGGGCGACCCCCATGTCTTCGAGCTGCCTCGGCGTAAGGAGCGGCGTCGTGGGGCGGGAACGTATGCCGAGCCCCATATTGACCGAGAGGGTCAGCGGCGGGACGTTGCGAGCGACGCGCTCGATGTCGTTTGCGGAAAGCAGCGCATCTGCAAACAGGCAGTCGGCGCCGGCTTCGGCATACAGGTTCAGCCGCCTGATCGCCTCTTCGATGCCGAGCGGCCCCGCCGCGTCGGTGCGCGCCTTTATCACGAAGTCGGGATCGCGCCTGGCCGCCACCGCGGCCTTCACCTTCTGCACCATTTCGTCAGCGGGAATCACGGCCTTTCCCGCCATGTGGCCGCAGCGCTTGGGCCAGACCTGGTCTTCGATCATGACCGCAGCGAGACCCGCTTCCTCGAAACCGCGCACCGTGAAGTACACGTTGAGCGCGTTGCCGTAACCGGTGTCGGCATCGCCCTGCAGCAGCAGATCGCTGTACGAGGCGATCTTGCGGCAGGCGTCCACGTTCTCGGCAAAGCCCATGATGCCGCGGTCGGGCCAGCCGATCTTGCTCTCTGACAGTCCAGCACCCGAGATGCTCGCTGTCCTGAAACCCATTTTCTGCACGAGTCTGGCGCTGAAGCCGTCGTAGATCCCGGGTGCAATGAGTATTTTGGGCGAGTGAATGAGCTCTTTGAGCTGACGTCCTTTGCTGACCATGTCTGATGTCCTGTTCAAGGGTGGTTCGGCACGAGATGGGCAGGACAATATAGGCCGCTGCCGTTTGCGACAATACCGGATGACCATTCAGCGCCCATGATGTGGAAGGTACACGCCCTGTGTGGGCAAACGCGGCGTAAACCTGTGTGAGAATCAGGCTGGTTCAACGGATCGCCCGCGGCCGCTGAAGTACACGCTGCCGGCCATCTTCCTCGAGGAGCAGGTGATGGGCATGACGATCGTCGAAAAAATACTGGCGTCCAAGGGCGGGCGTGACGTCGTTCGACCTGGCGATATCGTCACGGTCGAAGTCGACACGACGATCCTGTTCGACAACAACTTCATGCCGGCCAACTGGCGCGACATCGTGAAAGTGCGCGACCCGGAACGAATCGTCGTCGTACTCGACCACCGCGTGCCGGCGCCGAACGCGATGGCTGCGGCCGCGCATGTCACCGCGCGCGCGTTTGCCGCGAAGTTCGGCATCAAGCGCGTGCACGACGTGGGCTACGACCAGGGGATCAGCCATCAGCTCGTCGCGGATTTAGGCTACGGTATTCCGGGAACGGTGCTCGTGTGCAGCGACTCGCACACGTGCAGCGCCGGTGTGTTCAACTGCCTGGCCCGGGGCGTCGGCGGGCCCGACGTCTTTTATTCGGCGATCAAGGGTGAGACGTGGTTCCGCTGCGGCGAGACGGTGCGCTACCAGCTCACCGGCAAGCTGCCCAGGGCCGTCACCACAAAAGACGCGTTCCTGCAGATTGCGGGCAAACACGGCGCGCACGCCACGATGAACGTCGAATACGGCGGGCCCGGCATTGCCGGTCTGTCGATCAACGCGCGCAAGACGCTCACCACGATGTCAGCCGAGCTCTCGGCCGAATTCGCGACTTTCGAACCGGACGAGGTGCTCATCGACTGGGTGCGGCGGCGCAGCCGGCGGGAATTCGAGCCGGTTTATCCCGACAGCGACGCAAGGTATCTCGACGTACGGGAAGTCGACCTGGGCGCGCTCGAGCCGCTCGTCGCCTACCCGGATACCGTCGTGCAGAACTCGAAGCCGGTGCGGGAAGCCGCAGGCGTGAAGATCGACCAGGCTTACATCGGCTCCTGCGCGAACGGCACGCTGGACGATCTCGAGCTGGCCGCGCAAGTCGTCTCCGGCAGGCGAGTGGCCTCCGGCGTGCGATTCCTCGTCGTTCCCGCTTCGCAGCTCGTCTATCGCGAAGCGCTCAAGAGCGGCGCGATGGAAAAGCTCGTCGATGCCGGTGCGGTGATAGGCCCGCCGACTTGCGGCGCGTGCGGAGGCGGTCACATGGGTGTCATCGGTCCTGGCGAGGTGTGCATCACCGCGACCACCCGCAACTTCAAAGGGCGCATGGGCGACCCGAGCTCGAAAGTGTACATGGGCTCACCCGCGACCGTGGCGGCGTCTGCGCTCACCGGGTACATCACCGACCCGCGCGAGTTTCTGAACTGAAAACCGGGTGTGCGTCTGCGCAGGCCTCGCAGGGTTCGAGGTGAATACCAATGCACGTTCGAACGCTGCGTTCGCCACAGACCCCCTTCCCGGGCCTGCGGCTCACCAGCAAGTGGAGGCGCCAATGAAATTTACCAGCAGGGTCTGGAAGTTCGCAGACAACATCAACACCGATCTCATCCTGCCGAACGTCGCGTTCTATCTGACGCCTGAGGAGCAGCTCGAGTACGTGTTTCGCGCGAATCGTCCGGGCTGGGTCGAACTCGTCCAGCCGGGGGACATCCTGATCGGCGGGAAGAACTTCGGCATGGGCTCGAGCCGGCCCGCGGCGCGAAACCTGAAAAACCTCGGGCTTGCATGCCTGGTCGCGGATTCGATCAACGGCCTTTTCTATCGCAACTGCGTCAACTTCGCCTTTCCCGCCATGGACTGCAGCGGCGTCGAAGACCTGTTCGAGGAAGGCGACACCGCCGAAATCGATTTCGACAGCGGATCGATCAGGAACGTCAGCACCGGCAAAACCACGTCCGGCCGCAAGATCCCGCCGCAGCTCCTCGCGATCGTCGACGCAGGCGGCATCTTCTCGTTGCTCGAAAAGGAAGGCGCGATCGCGCCGAAATCATGAGCCGAATAGCGGCGCGCGGCTGCACTCGAGCAGTAAAGCTGTACCGACAGCGGGAAGAAACCTCATGAAATCGTACAAGTTCATCCTGTCCTGCTTGCTTGCACCCCTCTGCGCGGCACAAGCGCCGCTGTCCTCGGCGCAATCTTATCCGGCGCGGCCGGTTCGCCTGCTCGTACCGAGCACGCCGGGTGGCAGCGTGGACACGCTCGCGCGCGCGGTCTCGCCGAAGCTCGGTGAGAAATGGGGGCAGCAACTCGTGATCGATAACCGTGCCGGCGCAGGCGGCGTTCTCGCTGCCGAGACGGTCGCGAAAGCGCCGCCGGATGGTTACACGCTGCTGCTGGGGACAGTGTCCGCGCTCGCCACCAACGTGTCCCTGCAGAAGAAGCTGCCGTACGATCCGGTCAGGGATTTCGCGGCGGTGAGCCTGCTCGCCACCCAGCCGCTGATGCTCGTGGTCAATGCGTCCCTGGCCGCGAAATCGGTGGATGAGTTGACCGCTCTGGCGCGCTCCAGACCCGGGGAGTTGACGCACTCGTCCGCGGGCAACGGCACGGGGAGCCATCTGTCCGCAGAGCTGTTCAAGTCGCTTGCAAAGATCGATCTGGTCCACGTTCCATACAAGGGCATCGCCCCCGCCCTGCTGGATGTCGTGAGCGGTCGCGTGTCGATGACATTCCCGTCGACCTTGTCTGCATTGCCGCACGTGCGGTCCGGTAAAGTCCGCGCCCTCGCAGTGACCGGACTCAAGCGCTCACCCGCCGCACCGGATGTTCCGACGATGAATGAAGCCGGTGTGAAAGGCTATGAATCCAGCACGTGGTACGGCGTGGTCGCGCCGGCTGCGACGCCCGTTGCCGTCGTGAACAAGCTGAGCGGTGACCTCGCTTACGCCATCCGCCTCGATGACCTGCGCGAGCGCATGTCGCACGAAGGCCTCGAGCTTGTCGGCAGCACGCCGGCGCAGTTCCGCCAGTTCATGGTGAATGAGATAGAAAAGTGGGGCCGCCTGATCAAGTCGAGAGGCATCCAGGCAGGCTGAGTGCGGTGATCGGAGCGCGGGGCACACGCATTGCACCCCGACGCTCATGACCCTCCGCTCACCGTTACGCCGTCGCCTGCTCGCGTGGACGCCGGCGGCCCTGCTCACCGCGGCGCAGGCGGGCGACGCCTCTGCACAGCACGGCGGCGCACTTACGGTATATACGTTCGGCGATTCGATACTCGACTGCGGCCGCTACAACTCGCACGGGGTGCATCCGGGACAGTTGATCGTGCGCAACGACGATCGCCTCTTTCCCGAGTTCAAAGGCAACGATCTCCAGTCACACGGCGGCGGCCGACTCGAGCACCGCGCGGTGGACGGCGCGACGGTGAACGGATTGCCGCGACAGGCGCACGGGCTTGCCGCCGCACGCGACGCCGTCGCTTTGCTCACGGTCGGCGGGAACGATCTCCTGATGGGCCTTGCCGCCGACACCGGCCCCGGCATGAAAGCGTTCGAGGCGGCGCTCGAGCGCTTCGTCAACGGGTTGCCGATCCGGCCGGTGCTCATCGGCACGGTCTACGACCCGACGTTCGGCGACGACTCCAAAAACTTTCTGGGCGCCCGCGCCCCGATCGCGAGAGCAAACCACCGCCGCGTCAACACGATCATCGGATCGCTCGGCGCGCGCTACGGCCGCACCGTCGACCTGCACGCACACTTCCTCAAAGGCGATCCGTCGTGGTACACGCGAACGATAGAGCCCAGCCTCGTCGGCGCTTCGGAAGTTCGACGCGTATTTCTGGCAGCCATGCGCCGATGAGCGACCTCGCGAAACTCGCAATGACCCGCTGCGCAGCTACATGACCGACGCACTCGCGGGTTGCTGCAGGCGAATCGAAGGACCGGCCACAGCGCTTGCGCAATCCGGCGTCGACACCGAATCTTGCGCAGTGATCTCGACGCTGACCGACATGTCGAGACTATCGGTCGAACTCCCGGCGAACGTGCCGGAGATCGGCGCGGCCTGCGCCGGGTCGCGTGCAACGGCTACGCGGATCAGGTCGGTGTTACCGAGTATGCCGTTGGTCGGGTCGAACTGCATCCAGCCGGCCCCCGGTATATAGACTTCCACCCACGCGTGCGTCGAACCGGCGCCGACGTACCGATCGTCCGCGCCCGGTCGCGTACGCAGGTAGCCCGAGACGAAGCGTGCGGCGAGCCCGAGCGCGCGCGCCGCTTCCATCATGAGAACCGCGAAGTCGCGGCAGCTGCCGCTCCTGATGCGCAGCGTATGCAGCGGCGCCTGCACGCCCTCCTCCTCCCGCGCGACATACGTGAAGCCCGTCCGGAGCGCGTCGGTCATCGATTGCAGAAGGATCTGCGTTTCCACCGCGCCCGCTGGCCCGACGAACTGACGCGCCCACGCGTCGAGCGTGCCGCACGCATCGGGGTAATGGCGCTCCATCGCTGACCGTAAGTCAGGCAGCTCAGCGAGCCCATAGGAGAACGGGTATGTCCTCGCATGCTCGGCGATCGGAAAGTCTTCCAGCTGTGCCGGATGGTGATCGAGCGTGAGAGTGCTCTGGAACTTCAGGATGTCGGTGCGCCCGCTGAAATCCACCACTGCCACCGAGTTTCCGAATACGTCGAGCGCCCATCGCATGCTCTGCGGCTCGGGCGTTATCTCGAGCGTGGAGTCGAGCAGGCGCTGGTCCCAGCTCCCGCGCGGCCGGAGCATCAGCCGGTGCTCGCCGAGGGCGACCGGACGACGATACCGGTAAGTGGTCGTGTGGCTTACATGAAGAACGGGCATGGCCTGGTGAGATCACGGCCGGCGCAGCCGCGGCGCTCACAGCAAAACGGCCCGTGACACAGGCCGTTGTGCTCACGAGTGCAGCGGAGCAGCCGAACAGTATGAAGATGACGGAACGATCATCGCAACACGCGTGCCCGGCGCCGCATGACGAATGGCATAGCGGTTGCAACGCTTGCGCTTCCACGTGACATGAGACCTGCATGAACTCGATAGCGTTACCTCTTGCCGGCCAGCGCGCACTCGTCACCGGCGCGAGCTCGGGCATCGGTGAAGCGATCGCGCAAGCGCTCGCCGCAGCCGGCGCAAAGCTGCTGGTGAACTACCTGCACGATGAAGCAGAAGCGCAGCGCGTCGTGCGTGCGATTCGCGAGGGTGGAGGCGAAGCCGTCGCCGTGCGAGCGGACGTGTCCGTCGAAGCCGACGTCGAGTCGATGTTCGCGGTCATGCAGAAAGCCTTCGGCGGGATCGACGTGCTCGTAAACAACGCGGGGCTGCAGCAGGACGCCGCTTTGGTCGACATGACACTCGATGAGTGGAACAAGGTGATATCGGTCAATCTGACGGGCCACTTCCTCTGCGCACGCGAAGCGGCTCGCGCGTTCGTGCGCCAGGGGCCGATCGACGGGCTCTCGTGCGCCGCCGGCAAGATCATCTTCGTCTCCTCCGTGCACGACATCATTCCATGGGCTGGCCACGCGAACTACGCCGCCTCCAAAGGCGGCATCATGATGCTCATGAAGACCCTGGCGCAGGAGCTTGCCCGCAGCAGGATACGCGTAAACGCGATCTCGCCCGGCGCGATCCGCACCCCGATCAACCGCAGTGCCTGGGAAACACCCGAGGCACTCGCCCGCCTGCTCGAGCTCATCCCTTACGGCCGCATCGGTGAACCCGAAGACATCGGGCGTGCCGCCGTATGGCTTGCATCCGATGCTTCGGACTACATGACCGGGGCGACTTTGTACGTCGATGGCGGAATGACCTTGTACCCCGGCTTCGAGGCCGGCGGCTGAACCCTGTGGAGACTGATACGAAAATGGAAGCGATCGGAAAGAAACGCTGGGCTATCGCGGAAGGCTACATACCGGGCGAGAGCACCGGCAGCGGGCGCGCCCTCGTGAGCCACGAGACGATGTGCATGCTCAACGCGTCGGACCAGGACGCTCACGTTCAGGTGATGATTTATTTCGCCGCACGCGACCCTGCGGGTCCCTATCGCATCACGGTCCCTGCACGGCGCACGGTTCACACGCGATTCAACGATCTCAAGGACCCCGCGCCGATTCCCCGGGATACCGATTTCGCCAGTGTCATCGAATCCGACGTGCCGATCGTCGTCCAGCATACGCGGCTGGATTCACGCCAGGCCGAGCTCGCCCTGATGAGCACCATCGCGTACAGCGCATAGGCGGGCGTGGGCACAGCGGGCCCGCTCAGGCCCGCGCGGCCCGCAAGCGCGCGGCAATAGCCACCGCTTCACCCTCGGCGCGCTCGAAGTCGCGTTCGAGCTCGACCTCGACCTCATCGCCGGCGCTTTGACGGGTCATGCTCCAGGGTACCGTCATGATGACGAGGCGCGGCCCGGATGACTTCAGGAGCGCCTTGCGCATGCGCCTGCCGCGATTGGTGTGAAGCAGGTGCGCCCACCAATGCTGCTTCACGATCGCCGGCAGCAGCACGGCGACGACCCGCTCGGGCTCTTCCTTCTGCAGCTGCTCGACCAGTCCGAGCAGCGGCTCCTCGAACCGCCGGTAGCTCGATTCGAGCGTGACGAGCCGCGGGGGGCGAAGACCAGCCGCTCGCGCGGGCGCCTCGACCTCGGCGGCCCAGCGCGCGCGGAGCGCCGCTTCCTTTTTCCCCGCCGCATCCGGTCCCTCGACCGCTTTGAGGTGGACCGCATAAACGTCGGGCGAGATCGTGAGTCCGAACGACAGCGCCTTGTCGGTGAGCCGGCTCCAGTCTTCTGTCGCGACGAGGACGATGGGCGGCTTCACGTGCGACACGTCGAGCGGCTCGTCGCCTCGAAGCTGCGAGTCGAGCGCGTCATAGTAGCGGCGGATCGATTTGAGCAGCCAGATCGTCATCGGCACGACGATGAGCGTAATCCACGCACCTTCGGTGAATTTCGCAATCACGATGATCGCGAGCGCGATCGCAGTCGCGGCTGCGCCGACACCGTTGATGAGGAGGCGCGTGCGGATGCTGCGAGATCCCGGGTTTTCCCTGAGCTCGCGGCGCCAGTGCATCACCATGCCCGCTTGTGACAGCGTGAAGGTCGCGAACGCACCGATGGCGAAGAGCGGGATGAGGCGCTCGGTGATGCCGCCGAACGCGATCAGCAGGAGCGCCGCCGCGCAAGCGAGATAAAGGATGCCGACGGAGAACACCAGGCGGCGCCCGACCACTGCAAACGGCCGCGGAAGAAAACCGTCCTTGGCGATCACCCGGCACAGCCGCGGGAAACCCGTGAAGCTGGTGTCGGCTGACAGCGCGAGGATCGCCAGGACGCTCACGATGGCGACGTAATAGAACCAGTTGCGGCCGACCACCGCGGCCACCAGCTGCGAGAGCACGCTCTGGTAACCGGCCTGGGTCTGGTCCATCGCGCCGATGCCGTAGGCGCTTGCCAGATATGCGATACCCGCCAGCAGCGACGCCAGTATCACCACGATCGCGGTGAGGGTGCGGAGCGCGTACTTGACGGTCGGCTCCTTGAACGCGCCGACGGCATTGCTGACCGCCTCGACGCCGGTCATGGCTGTGCAGCCGCTCGCGAACGCGTGCAGCAGGATCCAGACGCTCACCGCGCCGACCGCGGCGGGTAGTGGTGCGGGCGCTTCGACCGGGTGCGGGCTTCCGCCTGACACGGCGACCTTGTAGATGCCGATCACCAGGAGCACAGCGAATGAAGCGACGAAGGCGTAAGTCGGAATCGCGAAAAGCCGCCCTGCTTCGAGCGTCCCGCGCAGATTGACGAGCGTGAGCAGCGCCAGTATGCCGAGACACAGGTGGAGGATGTACGGATGAAGCTCAGGCACCGCCGAGATGAGCGCTGCGACGCCCGCCGAAATGCCGACGGCACCGTTGAGCACGTAGTCG
>JAQGNC010000436.1 GCA_028292065.1 Betaproteobacteria bacterium | reverse complement strand
GTCACCCACGACCTGCGCGAGGCGGTCTTCCTCTCCGACACCGTATTCGTCATGAGCAAGCGGCCCGGCCGGATCATCGCGCGGCGCGACATTCCGCGCCCCGGTCCGCGTCGGCTCGAGGACACCTACACACCCGAGTTCGCGAGTGTCGTGCACGACCTGCGCGAGCACATCGGACGGGAGCGCGCATCGTGAGCGCCCGCACCCTCGAGCGCCTCATGCCGTGGCTCCTGATCCTCGGGTGCTTCGGCATCTGGGAAGCCTCGTGCGTGGTCTTCAACATCCAGGAATTCGTCCTGCCGAGGCCGAGCACGGTGCTGTCGATCATGGTCAGGCGCGCCGACGTGCTCGCCGAACACGCGCTGCACACGTTCTATACGACGATCGTCGGCTTCGCGCTCGCCGTGGTCGGCGGCGTAGTGCTCGGCGCGCTCGTGGGCTCGTCGCGGCTCCTCTACAAGGGCCTCTATCCGCTCCTCATCGGTTTCAATTCGGTGCCGAAGGTCGCGGTCGTGCCGGTGCTGGTGATCTGGTTCGGCATCGGCGACGTGCCTGCGATCATCACCGCTTTTCTGGTGAGCTTCTTCCCGGTGACGGTGAACGTGGCGACCGGGCTGGCGACGCTCGAGCCCGAGCTCGAAGACGTCCTGCGCGCGCTCGGGGCGTCGCGAGTCGACATCCTGAGGAAGGTCGGCATCCCGCGCTCGCTCCCGTACCTCTTCGCGTCGCTGAAGGTCGCGATCACGCTCGCTTTCATCGGCTCGGTCATCTCCGAGACCGTCGCGTCCAACAACGGGATCGGCTATCTCATACTCGCCGCGAGCGCACGCTTCGACGTGCCGCTGGTATTCGCTGCGCTGACCGTGATCGCGGTCATGGGCATCGTCATGTATGGCCTCTTCGCGCTGGTCGAAGGCCGCACGACCGGATGGGCCACGCGCAAGATGGATTTCGCAATGGGCGGCTAAAGCCGCCGTGACAACCAAGGAGGACAGCATGGCTGAGACTCGACGTGTGGCCGTGGTGACCGGCGCTTCGCGAGGCATCGGACGCGCAGCCGCCCGGGCGCTCGCAGGCGCGGGCATGGACGTTTTCCTCGCCGCCGAAGGCACTGAAGAAGAGCTTCGCGCCGCGTGCGCCGAATGCACCGCCGCAGGCGCCGGCGCACAGGCGCGCTACGGCGTGTTCGATCTTTCGAAAGCCGAAGCTGCCGAAGCGGTGGCCGCCGGCGCGATTGCGGCTTTCGGGCGCATCGACGTGCTCGTCAACAACGCCGGCATACGCATCCGCAAGCCTTTCGGCGAGTTCAGCGCGGACGACTTCGACGCGGTCGTCGCGGTGAACCTGCGCGCCGCATTCCTGCTGAGCCAGGCGGTGCTGCCCGCGATGCGGGCAGCCGGAGAAGGCCGCATCATTCACATGGCGAGCCAGCTCGGCATGGTCGCCGACCCGGGAGGCGCGCTGTACGGCCTCACCAAGGCCGCGCTCATCCAGCTCACGCGCTCGATGGCGCTCGAGCTCGCGCCCGAAGGCATCCTCGTCAACGCGATCAGCCCGGGTCCGATCGCGACCGATTACTACCAGGCGCGGCTCGACCGCGAGCCCGAGCTCCTGAAGCGCAGGCTCGCCTCGCTTCCGATCGGCCGCCTCGGGACGCCCGAAGAGATCGCGGACACCGTCGCCTTTCTCGCGACCACGACGGTCAAGTTCATGACCGGCGCGAACCTCGTGGTCGACGGCGGGTACGTGATCCACTAGCGCGGCCGGGCGCCGCGGGACCGACAGCCGCGATGAGGTGACCAAGATCGCCCGGACTTGAAGATGCGATAATCCGTCACCCCTCCATATCGTCAGCGCGATGAAACCTTCAGCAGGGACGGAAAACCAGCGTCTTTCCATTGTCGTTCCTTGCTATAACGAAGAAGACGCGCTCGGGGAGACGGTGCGACGGCTCAGGGCTCTTTGTGACGCGCTGGATCTCGATGCCGAGCTCATCTTCGTCGACGACGGGAGCGCTGACCGGACCCGCGAGCTCCTGAAAGGGCATGCCGCTGCCGACGCGCGCATCAGGGTCATCGGCCTGTCGCGCAACTTCGGTCACCAGATCGCCGTGACTGCCGGCATCGACGCCGCCGCGGGCGATGCTGTCGTGCTGCTCGATGCGGACCTCCAGGACCCTCCCGAAGCGGTGCTCGAGATGGTCGCGAAATGGCGCGAAGGGTTCGACGTGGTGTATGGGACGCGCACCGAACGCGTCGGGGAATCGGCTTTCAAGCTGACCACCGCGAGGGCCTTTTACCGCCTGCTGAATCTCGTGTCGGACGTGCCGATCCCGCTCGACACCGGGGATTTTCGATTGATGGACCGTAAGGTCGTCGAGGCGCTCAAAGCGATGCCGGAGAAGGACCGCTTCGTCCGGGGCATGGTGAGCTGGGTCGGCTTCAGGCAGACAGCCCTTCCCTATAGGCGTGAGGAACGCGTCGCGGGAACGAGCAAGTACCCGTTGCGCAAGATGCTGCGTTTCGGGGTCGACGCAATCCTCTCCTTTTCCACCAGGCCACTCCAGGTTTCGGTCGCGCTCGGAATGATCAGCGCCGCGCTCGCATTGCTCGGGATCTTCTATGCGGTGTTCCTGCGATTGTTCACCAGTATCTGGGTCGAAGGCTGGACTGCACTGATGATCGCCGTCCTTTTCCTCGGCGGCGTGCAGTTGATCAGTGTGGGCATCCTGGGCGAATACGTCGGACGCATTTACAGCGAGATCAAACGTCGTCCTCTTTACATCGTCCAGGAATATGTCGGGTTCGACCAGGATGGCCCGTCGATGTCCCGCAGTCCTTATGTGTATAGCAAGTGAGTGCCGGGAGAGCGCTGCGACAGGTCGTCGGGTTTCTTCTCGCGGGGCTGTTCGTCTGGCTCATCTTCGCGCAAATCGATTACGGGCAGCTCAAACGGACTTTCGCCGCGACCGAGCCGGCGTGGCTCGGCGCTGCATTGCTCGCGTTTGTTCTCGATTACGCGTGTCGCATCGAGCGCTGGCGGCAGCTGCTGGCGCCGGACAATCCGCGGTTGCGGTGGTCGCAGTGTGCCGGGCCGCTGCTCGCAAGTTTTGCAGCAAACAACGTGCTTCCCTTCAGGGCCGGCGATCTGATCCGCGCGTTCGCGTTCAACGCCCGGCTCGGCCTGACCTCGGGCGTCGTCATCGCGACCCTGTTCGTCGAGCGCCTGCTCGACCTGCTGACGTTGCTTCTTCTTCTGGGCGTGGCACTGACGGTCTTCGGTATCGGTTTCAGCCGCTTTAGCGGCGCGGGGAGCGCCACGGTGATCGGCGGCGTCCTGATCATGCTGGTCCTGCTGTTCCCGGATCTCTTCGCACCGATCGTGATCGCAGCCGGCAAGTGGGTCGAGCGGGTGGCCCCGAAGCCCGGCCGAAAAATACTCCAGGAGATCGACAAAAGCCTTGGCACCCTGCGGCGTCTGGCGCGGGGCGGCACGATGCTCAAGCTGATTGCATGGTCGCTGCTCGTGTGGCTGGCTGAAGGCTGCGTGTTCTGGTGCGCCGCCGCGGCAGTTCCCGCGTTGGACAACGCCTTGGCCGCATGGCTCGCGCTGCCTGTCGCAACGCTGGCGACGCTGATCCCAAGCACCCCCGGCTACGTCGGCACGTTCGACTACTTCACGATCCGGGCGATGGCCGCGCTCGGCAACAGCCCGCTCGCCGCAACCGCCTACGCGCTGCTGGTTCATGCGCTTTTGTGGCTGCCCGCTACAATGCTCGGCGGTCTGTACCTACTGCTGCATCCAGCAAGACGCCAGACACACTAGACAAGCGAATGGAAGCATGGCGCTGGCGCACAAGACCGGGGTGATCGTGATCGGAGCCGGATTCACAGGGCTGAGCGCCGCATACGAGATCGCCCGGAAAGGTGTTGCAGTCACAGTGCTGGAAGCCGAAGACCACGTCGGCGGACTCGCCGCAGCGTTCGATGTGGGAGGACAGCGGCTGGAGCGCTTTTATCACCACTGGTTCACCAACGATGCAGACGTGATGCAACTCATCGATGAGCTGGGCCTCACGCATCTGGTCGAGGTCAATCCGACCAACACCGGTATGTATTACGCGAACAGCTTTTTCAGGCTGTCGACCCCGTGGGACCTGCTCAAGTTCACTCCGCTGTCGCTCATCGACCGCATCCGGCTCGGGCTGCTCGCGTTGCGGGCACGGCGCATCGAGCACTGGCGAATGCTCGAGAGCAAGAGTGCGCACGAATGGCTGCATGAGCTCGGTGGAGCGAACGTCTACCGCGTGGTGTGGAAACCGCTGCTCGAGGGGAAATTCGGGCCCTATGCCGAGAAAGTCTCGGCGGTGTGGTTCTGGAACAAGCTGAAGCTGCGCGGCGGGAGCCGCGGCAGGGGCGGCGAGGAGCGGCTGGCGTATCTGAAGGGCGGCTTCGTTCAGATCGCAGAAGTATTGGCACTGCGCATCCGCAGCCTCGGCGGAAGGGTGGAGCTTAACGTCCCGGTCACGTGCGTGGAGCCCGATGGCGGCGGATGGAAAGCGACGACACCGCGCGGCGTCGTCAGCGGCGACAAAATCGTCGTCACTACGGCATTGCCCATCGCCGCCGACATGATCCGGGGCTGGGCGCAAGCCGACTATGTGAAGCGTCTCGAGCGCATTCATTACATCGGCAATGTCTGCCTCGTGCTCGAGCTGGATCGTTCGCTCTCCGAGACTTACTGGCTCAACGTCAACGACCCCGGCTTTCCGTTCGTCGGCGTGATCGAACACACCAATTTCGAGCGTGCCGAAACCTACGCAGGCAAGCACATCGTCTATCTTTCCAAGTACCTGCCCTGCAGCGACCCGCTTTATTCGATGAGCGCGGACGAGCTTCTCGATTACGCTTTTCCGCACTTGCAAAAAATGTTTCCGGCGCTCGAGCGCAACTGGATAACGAAGCACCACTTATGGAAGGCCGCTTACTCGCAGCCCGTCGTGGAGAAACACTACAGCGCCCTGATTCCGCCGGAGGACGGCCCGAGCGCCGGATTTCATATCTGCTCGATGGCGCAAATCTACCCCGAAGACCGGGGGACGAACTATGCGATCAGAGCCGGCAGAAAGATCGGACGCAGACTGGTTTGATCCGCGAGCTCCATAGCCGAATGCGGAATGCGACGCTCGCAGCCTTCGAAAGCTGGCCTGCGGCGCCGCTGCTCGTCTGGGTCGTCATCATTCTGGGCGTGGCGTTGCGTCTGCTCGCGCCGCTGCGCGGCCATAACTACGACGTCGACTCCTACCGGATCGTTGCGGACATCGTTGCCGCCGGCGGAAATGTTTACAACGGCACGACTCGCTACAACTACGGTCCGGTCTGGTTCCACATCCTGCACGGGCTCGATCTGCTCCCGTGGTTTGGCGATGGCAACGCGCTGAGGTGGAAGGTCGCGACGTTTCTTACCGTCGTCGACGTGGGATTGTTCGTTTTTTTGTTGCGTCGCTATTCGCTCGCCGTCGCAGCGCTGTTTTTCCTGAATCCGATCTCGATCATCATTACCGGGTACCACAGTCAGTTCGACAACCTGGCAGTGCTGCTCGGGCTGCTGGCCGCGGCTTCCTACGGCGACGCTCGCGGCCGAGGCGTCAGGGCACTCGCTCTGGTCGGCCTCGGGCTGTCGTTGTCCGTGAAGCACATACTGTTCATGTTCCCGTTCTGGCTCGCCTTCAAGGAGCGTGGCTGGCGCGCAAAGAGCGCGGTGATCCTGATTCCCTATCTCGTATTCGTGGGCGGTTTCCTGTTCTACCTTCCCGGGATCGAGGGAATAGCCAAGAACGTCTTCGGCTACCGATCGTTCGATAACGCCCCTCTCTGGTCGATCTTCCTGCCCGACGCCGTGCTTTCGGTCGTGCCCAAGTTCATGTTGTTCGCAGGCGCGCTGTTCGTTCTCGGGTTTTACTGGAGGAAAAAGAGTGCGCTCGAGAGCCTTCATTTCTATCTGATAGCGCTGGTCGTATTCTCCTCGGCGCTCGCGAATCAATACCTGGCGATCTGCACCCCGTCGATCGCGGTGCTGTGGAATTGGGGCTACGCCGTCTATACCGTCGCCGCAACCGCCTTCCTGGTCGTCGAGAAAAGCGGTTTGCACCTTTTCATCGACTGGAACGCCGGGCTCGGCAATTACAAGCCGCTCATCTTCCTGCTTGCGGTGGGTTTGTTCATCAGTGCCGGCGGGCAGGGCATCATCACCCAAGCCTTCACCCGGGTCTCGCGGGTCGTGCGCCGGCTTGGAGAGCGGATTCGCACGCAGGTCAAACCGCGCGGATGAACCGTATGGAACGCACCTACTCTCAAAAACTCCTCGCGCAGCTCGCCGCTTACAACCATCCCGACCCGACCCGCGCGATGGCGTTCGACCTGTTCACGCCGTTCCTCAACGAAGGGCGCGTGGACCCGTGGCTCCTGAAGGTGCTCGGCGTGAGCGGTGCCGAGTACCGCGGCGAATTCGAAAAGGTGTTCGACTCGGATGAGAACACCCGCTTCGTCTTTTACATGGAAGCCGATAGCGGAATGAGGATCTTCTTCGACGTGAAGCTTGCGGAGAGCGGCTTCGGTGTCTGCGAGGATGACGAGCGCCACCGCGACGCGCTCGAGCGCCGCTATCGGCCGCACCTGCGAGAGCACGTCGACGCGAAGTGGCTCGAGCCCGCGAAGTTCTTCGGCAACGAGGAAGTGATGCGCAAGCTCTCCTATCTCGGCCGTTACCCTGACAGCGGCATGGTGTTCATCTACCCGAAGGCGAACGAAGGTCTGAAGGACGCCGAGGAGGAGATCAAGCACATCGTCTCCAGGACCCTCGCGCCTCGTGTCGCCATCCTGTACCTGGAATACCTCGTCGAGCGCATACTCGAAGCGACCGCGGACGATGCGGCGCTGCGCGAGCACTTTCTCGCGTTCAGGGACAAGTACATCTGCATCTGATGAGGCCGTCGAAAATCTACAAGGTGTTGCGCGGCGCGCAGTGGAGCCAGGCGCAGGCGAGCGGTTCGTTTGCGGGCTCGCCTGACGACGCGCGTGACGGCTTCATCCACTTCTCCACCGCCGAGCAGCTCGAGGGCACGATCGAGCGTCATTTCGCAGGCGAGGAGAACCTCGTCGTGCTCGAAGTGGATGCGGCGGCGCTGGGTGACGCCCTGCGCTGGGAGCCTTCGCGCGGCGGGGCTTTGTTTCCGCATCTGTACGGGGCGCTGCCGATGAGCGCGGTAGTCGGGACTTCCGCCCCAGGCGCCAGGTAAACCGGCGCGGCTCACGGCCGCGCGTGCTGCAGGCGGGGCGCCTGCGCTACGCAGGACGCTGAAATTCCAGCTTTTCGAAACAGCATCTTCCGATGGCACGGCCCACACGACATCACCACCACGTCTACGTCGTCCTGCTGTCGAAGGACGTGCTGTTCGAGTCCAAATTCAAGCGCTGCAATCCGGACTACGATCCGGCCAGGCCTTGCGTCTACGTCGGCATGACGGGGCTCAATCCTGACGATCGCTTCGACAAGCACAAGGCGGGGATCCGCTCGAACCGCTTCGTGGAGCGGTATGGTCTCAAGCTCGTGCCCGAGCTTTACGAGTGCTACAACCCGATGCCGTACGAGGCCGCGAAGGAGATGGAGGTCGAGCTCGCGATCGCGCTGCGGGAGGCGGGGTATGGGGTGTGGCAGGCGTGAGGGAAGCCTCGGACCAAACCGGGGTCTGACCCCAACAAGCCGGGGTCAGACCCCAAGCCGGGGTCAGACCCCGGGGAATAATCAACGGAAGGCGGTGTGATGCCGCGGTTATAATTACCGATCAGGCCAAAAAAACCTCCGGGGTGCACGATGCAGCAAACGAACGGCAACAAGCTTCCGCTTTCCGATATTGTGGTTCTCGATCTCACGCTCGCGCGCGCGGGTCCCACATGCTCGCGGCATCTCGCCGACTGGGGCGCGAACGTCATCAGGATCGAGCCTCCGGTGCCCGCGGGCGAGGACGTCGTCGGGCGCCGCCACGGAAGCGATTTCCAGAACCTTCACCGCAACAAGCGCGCGATCCAGCTCGACCTCAAGTCGCCCGACGGCTACGCGGTGTTCAAGAAGCTCGTCGAGCGCGCCGACGTGGTCGTCGAGAACATGCGCCCGCAGGTCAAAGGCCGTCTGAAGATGACCTACGACGAGTTGAAGGCGATCAACCCGAAGATCGTGATGGGCAGCATCAGCGGTTTCGGGCAGGACGGTCCTTACGCAACCAAAGGCGGGGTCGACCAGATCGCGCAGGGCATGGGCGGTCTCATGTCGATCACCGGCATCCCGGGCAACGGCCCGCTGCGAGTCGGCATCCCGATCAACGACCTCGTCGCAGGCAGCCTGCTCGCGCTCTCGATCATGATGGCGCTCTTCGAGCGCAACACGACCGGTCAGGGGCGCTGGGTATACACGAGCCTGCTGGAGACCCAGGTCTTCCTGCTCGACTTCCAGGCGTCGCGCTATCTCATGAAAGGCGAAGTCGCGGGGCAGACCGGTAACGATCATCCGACGATGACCCCGAGCAGCGTGTACCCGACCGCGGACGGCTTCATCAATCTCGCAGCGAGCTCGGGGCGTCTTTTCGAACGCCTGTGCGAGGTCTGCGAAAAGCCCGAGTGGCTCACCCATCCGCAGTTCGGCAAGCTGACCGATCGCACCGCGAACCGCCCGGCGTTCAACGCCGCGCTCTCCGAAGTGCTCATGACGAAGCCCTCGGCGCACTGGGTGGAAAAGCTCGACGAGGCCGGGATCCCGGCGGGTCCGATCAACACGATCGACAAGGTCTTCGCCGATCCGCAGGTGCAGCACCTGGGTCTCGCCGCGTCGCTCAAGAGCGGCGCCCTCGGTGAAACGAAAGTGGTCGGCTCGCCGCTCAATTTCCTCGGCGTGAAGAAGGAGATCCGCCTGCCCACGCCCGAAGCCGGCGAGCACAGCGACGAAGTGCTGACGTGGCTCGGGTACTCGAAGGCGGAGATCGAGCGCTTGCGCGGCGTCGGCGCGATCTAAAAGCCGCGCCCCTCAGCCCGGCGCTCTCTGCCCGCACACGGGGCGAGGGACACAATAATCGAGGACAGGCGCCGATTTGCACGTGCAGGAAATCGGGGTGTGTCCCCGATTTCCGTGCTAATCCGCGCGCGCGCCTGACTCCTTGATCACTTTCGCCCACTTCGCGACTTCGACGCTGATGTACGTGGTGAACTGCTCGGGCGTGTTTTCCACCGCATCGAAGCCCAGCGCGCCGAGGCGCTTCTTCGTGTCGGGGAGTTGCAGGATCGAAGCGATCTGCCGGTTGAGCTGATCGACGATGCGCTTCGGCGTGCCGGCGGGCGCGAAGAACGCGATCCAGGTGTAGTCCTCGTATCCCGGGAATCCCGCTTCGGCGACGGTGCCGATATCCGGCAGCGAAGGCATGCGTGCGAGGCTCGTCACCGCGATGCCGCGCAGCTTCCCCGCCTTGATGAGCTCGACCGTCGGCGGCATCGCGGTGATGCCCACCGGCACCTGGCCGCCCGCGACGGCCTGTACCGCGGGGGCCGCGCTGCTGTAGGGGATGTGCGTCACTTCGAGCCGGGCCATGAGCTTGAGCAGCCGCTCACCGGTGAGATGGGGCGTGCTGCCGGTGCCGGCCGAGCCGTAGACGAGCTTTCTCGTTTTCCCGAGCGCCAGCAGCTCGGGGAGCGTCGTCGCCGCGACCGACGGATGCGCGAAGATCATGTTGGGGCTCGTCCCCGCATTGATGATCGGCGCGAAATCCTTGAACGGGTCGTAGCCGGCCTGGCGATACAGGCTCGGCGCAACCGCGAACTGGCTGCTGTTGCACAGCAGGGTATAACCGTCGGCGCTCGCCTGTGCCGCGAGGCGCGTGGCGATCGTCCCGCCCGCGCCGCCGCGGTTGTCGATGACGATCGGCTGGCCCGCCTGCTCGGCGAGCTTTTGCATGACGACTCGCGCCATGATGTCGATCGGGCCGCCCGCGGCGCCGCCGGCGAGCACGCGGATCGGTTTGGTCGGATACGCCGTTGCGGCGCTGCACGAAAGGCTGACCGATGCGGTCGCCACGATTGCGATCGCCCAAGCCGCTGCTCGCATGGTGTCCCTCCCGGTTTGCGCGCTGCAAACGGCTCCAGGGCCGGCTTGGCGCCCATGTAGCGTAAGGGAGGTCGAGCGGCCGGTCCAGCCGGCACGCGCTTGCAAGGGGCCGAACCGTCAGGCAACGGCCGGCAGAGAAGTCGCTACTGCATGACGATCGCAATCAGGCACACGGCGAGGCCTGCCGAGGTCAAATAGATCAGGCGATCGACGCTGACGAGGAATCTGTCGAACGGATCGTCGTGGCGCCGCGCACTATCGCGGTGGCGCCTGCCTGTAGCTGCGGGAAAGCGGTCCCAAGTACCGAACATGGTCTCCTCCATGAGGTCGGGTCACTTATCACAAGAGCATAAGTTATGCCGTGAAAAAGTACAAGCCCGGCAGGAGGTTGCGCGGGAAGTCGTGTACGGGAGCGGACACTATGGGAGCGAGTGGGGGGTCAGACCCCGGTTTTTTGGGGTCTGACCCGGGTTTGATGTGGGGAGCCC
>JAQGNC010000408.1 GCA_028292065.1 Betaproteobacteria bacterium | reverse complement strand
ACCCCAAAAAGCCGGGGTCAGACCCCCGCGGGGGCGGACCCCGGGCCGGGTCAGGCCCCGCGGTCCATGTGCCGCGCCATATAGCTGACGGCGGAGAGGTTGATCGCGTTCAGCCAGAACACCGCGCCGGGGCCGAGCGCCGCGCCGAAAGCGCCGGAGAGCAGCGGCACGATCATCCGCGCCGCATTCGTCGCGATGGTTCGGAGCCCCGCCACTTCGCCCGAGCGCCCGGGCGGCGAGCGCTCGAACGAGGTCGTGAGCGAAAGCGGCTGGCCGCAGCCCAGCCCCAGCCCGAGCACGAACGCGACGAGCATCAGCGCCGGCGCGTGGCTGAGCAGCGGAAAGATCGCCGAGGCGATCGCCGCGAGCATCATCGCCGCGGCGAGCACGCGCTCGACACCGTAGCGGGCCGTGATGCGCGGCAGCGCGAAGCGGATCACGAACGTCGCTGCCGCGAAGCACGCGATGACCACACCGATCGTCGACGCGGAAAGCCCCACACCGTGTCCGTAGATCGGCACGTAGAAGAGGAAGAGCTCCCACGCGCTCATGAGCAGCCCGGTGATCAGGATCTGGCGGCGCAGCACCGGGTTTTGCAGGAGGCCGAATGCGCTCGTTTTATCGATGCTTTTAGGCGCGCGCTCGACTCGCGTGAGGTCGGCGCGGGTGGCGAGCACCACGATCGGCAGCAGGCTGAACATCGCGAACATCAGGAAGGCATAGGCGTGACCGGCGTAATCGATGACATAGCCGGCGAGCAGCGGCCCGACCAGGTTCGATGCCGAGTAGCCGATCGTCAGGATGCTGTAGTTGCGCGCGCGGTTTCCGGGCATCGCGCCGACGAGGTTCTGCACCGACACGATGAAGAACACGAAACCCACGCCGACCAGCAGCGCGGTGACGAAGAGCGCGGCGAGCGACTGCCAGAGAAATCCGACGAGCATGGCGCAGCCGATCGCGCTCGCACCCGCGAGCATCGGCGCACGCATGCCGATCCGGTCGGCGAGACGCCCGGAGTACACCCCGAAGATGAGCGGCGCGACCGCATACGCCGCGATGAGCATCCCGATCGTCGTCTGCGGTGCGCCGAGCTCGAGCGCGAGCAGCGCGATCACGACCTTGCTTCCGGTAAAGCACGCGTGCGTCGCCGTGTGGATCAGGGTGACGAGGTAGATCGGCGCCAGAGCCATCAGTCGGGTGTGCGGCTGAGATAGCCGCTCGTCACGAGGAGCGCGGCGCACGTCCAGAAAACCGGCGCGACGCCGAGCACCGCAGCGAGCGCACCGGACGCCACCGGCACGCCGACGTGGGTGATGTTGTTGATCGTCAGGCGCAGCCCGGTGACTTCGCCGGCGCGCCCTGCCGGCGAATGGTTGTAAGCGAGATTGAGCGTCAGCGGCTGGCTGCAGCCGAGCGTGAGCCCGATGCCGAACGAGAGCGCGAACAGCGCAGGCACGTATTCGACCAGCGCGAAGGGCACGAAAAGCGCCGCGGCCATGAGCGCCGCGGCCCTGAGCACCGGCTCGATGCCGAAGCGGCGGGTCAGCCGCGCGACCACCGCGCGCACGAGGAACGTGGCGACGGCGAAAGCCCCGAGGATGTTGCCGATCGTCGACGCGGAAAGCCCGATCGAGTGGCCGTAGATGGGAACGTAAAACCCGTAGAGGTCCCAGCCGGTGGTGATGAGCCCGCTGACGATGACCGCGCGGCGCAGGAGCGGCAGCTTCAGCAGTGCGAAAGTGTTGCCGTGCTTGCGCGGCGCTTCGCTGGGGCGTATGCCGAAGCGCTTGTCGAATGCGAACACCGCGGTGGGCACCAGCGCGAGCACCGCGAAGATGAGATAGCCGTGAGCGTGGCCGAGATGTTCGATCGCGTAGCCGGCGGTCACCGGTCCGACCAGGTGACCCGCTGAATAGCCCAGACCGAGGGTCGCGAAGTTGTGCGTGCGCTCAGCCGGCGTGCCGAGCGCGCCGCCGAGCGTCTGGTTCGAGACATTGAAGAACACGAAACCGGTTCCGACGAGCATGCACGAGACATACAGGACGGGAAGCGTGGTGACCAGGTACGGCAGGAGGAGGCCGACCGCGATCACCGCGGTGCCGATCACCATCGGCAGGCGCGGACCGAGACGATCGGAAATGCGTCCCGAATACACGCCGAGCAGCAGCGGAAACACCGAGTACACGCTGATCAGCGCGCCGACTTCGAAAGCGTTCGCGCCGAGCGAGATCGCGAGCAGGGAGGCGACGACCCGGCTGCCCATGTGGCAGCCCTGAACGAGCACGGTCGTGAACGCGACTATGTAGATCGGACGCAAGACGCGCTCGGACTTTCATATGATGGACTGGGGTGCGGACGCTTCACGGCGCGTGAAGACTCGTCTGCGGGAGGCGCCGCCGCGGTGACACGTCACTCGCGACGACTGCATTAGAATATACCGCATCGACGATCAAACTGGAATGATGCGAGGCCGTATCGGCGGCGGCGTCGTTCGACAATCCGGATAGTGAACCCGCAAAACGCTCTCAACATCGACGACCTGCGCGTGGCGGCGCAGCGCATGCTGCCGCGCGTGGCTTACGAATATCTCGAGCGCGGCGCCGAAGACGAAGTGTCGATGCGCGAGAACCGCTCGGCATTCGAGCGCATACGGCTGCGTCCGCGTACGCTCGTCGACGTGTCGCGCCGCTCGCAGCAGGTGACGCTGCTCGGCGAAACGTACCCGGTGCCTTTCGGCATCGCCCCCACCGGCGCGGCGGGGCTGTACTGGCACGATGCCGACGTCGTGCTCGCCCGCGCCGCCGCCGCGGCACGCATCCCGTTCGTGCTCTCGACCGCGTCGTTCGTCGAGATGGAGCGCGTCGCGCGCGAGGCGCCGGGTGCGAAGTGGTTTCAGCTCTACGCGTCGAAGGACCGCGGGCCGGTCGAAAGGCTGATCATGCGGGCGCGCGATGCGGGCTACGAAGGGCTCGTCGTCACCACTGACGTGTGCGTCGGCTCGAATCGCGAGTACAACCTGCGCAACGGTTTCGAGATTCCTTTTCGCCTGAACATGGCGAACGTCGTCCAGGGCGCGCTGCATCCGCGCTGGCTCGTGAACGTCTTCCTGCGCACGCTGCTCACGACCGGCGTCCCGCGTTTCATGAATGTCGACTCGAACGTCGGCGGCAAAATCGTCGCGAAGAACCTGCAGGAATTTCGCGCGCGCCGCGATGCGCTCGACTGGGAAGATCTCGCGTGGATGCGCGGAATCTGGCCGCACAAGCTCTTCGTCAAAGGCGTGCTGTGCGCCGATGACGCGCGCCGCGCCGAGGCTGCGGGCGCCGATGGCGTGTTCGTGTCGAACCACGGCGGCCGGCAACTCGATGGCGCGCTGTCGCCGATCGAAGCGCTGCCGGAGATCGCGGACGCGGTCGGCCATCGGATGGCGGTCGTGCTCGACGGCGGTGTGAGGCGCGGTTCGGACGTGGTGAAAGCGCTCGCGCTCGGCGCGCAGATGGTGTTCGTCGGTCGCGCGACGCTATATGGCGCTTCGGTCGCCGGTGAGGCGGGCGCGCTGCGCGCGATCGAGATATTGAGGAGCGAAGTCGACCGCGTGATGGCGCTGCTGGGATGCCGGAGCGTGGGGGAGATTACGCGGGATCATTTGGTGTTGCCTTGAATCAAACCGGGGTCAGACCCCAAAAAGCCGGGGTCTGACCCCAGGAGACCATATGAAACAGATAAAGGTACCCGCGGTGTTCATGCGCGGCGGCACGAGCAACGCGATCGTCTTCAACGCGAAAGACCTGCCGCGCGACCGCGCCGAATGGGATGCGATATTCATCGCGGCGATCGGCAGCCCCGATCCCTACGGCCGCCAGCTCGACGGGATGGGCGGAGGCATTTCATCGCTGTCGAAAGTCTGCGTGATCGGCCCGCCGACGCGAGCCGACGCCGACGTCGACTACACCTTCGCGCAGGTGTCGGTGAAGGAAGCCAAAGTGGATTACAGCGGCAACTGCGGGAATATGTCTTCGGCGATGGGGCCTTACGCGGTCGACGAAGGCATCGTCGCGGTGTCGGGCAAGGACGCGCTGGTGCGCGTGCACAACACCAACACGCGCAAGATCATCTGGTCGCGCTTCGCGCTCGACGAAGGACTGTCGGCCGTCGACGGGGACCTCGCGATTCCGGGCGTATCGGGAACCGGTTCGCCGGTGAGGCTGGAGTTTCGCGAGCCCGGCGGCGCCACCACCGGCAAGCTGCTGCCCACCGGCCGCGTGGCCGAGGTGCTCGAGGTGCCCGGCCACGGCAGGTTCAACGTGTCGATGGTCGACGCGGCGAACGCGTGCTGCTTCGTGCGCGCCGACGAGCTCGGCTTGAGCGGCACCGAAATGCCCGAGGCGCTCGACTCGAACACCGGGCTGCTGGAGCGCCTCGCGGCGATCCGCCTCGCGGCGTCGGTGGCGATGGGAATCGCGCGCAACGACGAAGAAGCGCGTGCGAAGCGCGTCGTGCCGTTCATCGGTTTCGTGTCAGGCCCGCAGGACGCGGTGACGCTCACCGGAGAGAAGCTCGCCGCGGGTGACGTGGACCTCACCGGGCGCATCATTTCGAACGGCCAGCCGCATCGCGCGCTGCCGCTGACCGGGTCGCTGTGCATGGCAGTCGCGTCGCGGCTCGAAGGCAGCGTGGTCCACGCGGTGACGCGCCGCTCGAGCGATGCGGAAGCGCCAATACGGATCGCGATGCCCTCCGGCGTGCTGACGGTGGCGGCGACGGTGCGCAGGAACGGCGAGGAGTGGTTCGCTGAGCAGGGCGCTTTCTATCGCACGCAGCGGCGGCTGTTCGACGGGTATGTGTACGTGCGCGCTTCGCGGGTCGGTGCTTCGGTCGGCTCGCGTGAGAAGGAAGCGATGACCGCTTGACTGCAAGAGCTTTGACCACGAACGACGCGAAGGGGCACGAAGGAAATGCTGAAGCGCCAGCGCGCGCCAAAGCACAGCATCAAAGCTTTAACGCGAAGGACGCAAAGGACGCGAAGGAAAAGCCAAGGCGAAGGGGGCGAACCGTCATTCCGGCGTAGGCCGGAATCCATTTTGACGTTGGCTTGAAAATGGATCCTGGCCTGCGCCAGGATGACGGAGTTGAAAGGGTTGGCTGCGGTTTAGTTCGTTAGCGTTTTCCTTCGTGCCTCTTCGTGGCCGTGGTGGTTCGTCTCGTTCTTTATTCGTAGTTCGTCCTGCTTTTCCTTCGCGTCCTTTGCGTCCTTCGCGTTAAGGCTGTGCTCTCGGGCTTACGACCCCTCAAGCCGCAGTCTTAGGCTTAGCCTCCTGCTTAGCCCAATAATCCGGCGACGCCTTCGCTTTCGCCAGCGCTTCCGCGCTCTCGAAGCCCGGCGCCTCCATCTTTTCGAGCGGGTAGTAGCTGATGCGCTGCTTGGACATCATTCCTCCTGTCGGAAGTTTCGAGTGTTCAGTGTCTGCTGCTCGGTGATGAACAACTCAGCAAATCATCGGGAACACTAAACACTGACGTTAAATGCTGGCGGTGGACGCCGCGCCCAACGCAGGCTTCAGCATCGCCGCGAGCGGCACGGTGATCAGCACGGCGACGCCGACGGTCGCGATCGCCATCGGCACGCCTGCGACGTCGCCGAGCAGGCCGTAGCCGAGCGGCGCGACGATGCCGCACGTCGAACCCAGGGTGTAGAAGAGGCCGAAGGCCCGCGGCAGGCGGTCCTTGTCGACGAGGTCGCCGATCGTCGCGTAGAGCACCGACGAGGTACCCTGGAGCGCGACCCCGATCAGCGGCAGGATGAGCATGACGCCGACGCCCGGAAGCGCGAGGGTCGCGAGGATGCCGAGGCCGGTCGCGACTTCGGTGATCACGATGGTCTTGACGATGCCCACGCGCTCGGCGAGAAAGCCGCACGCGAGCTTGCCGGCCATGCCCCCCACCAGGATGAGCGGCACGGCGAGCGCGGCCCAGCCTGCGGGTATGCCTTTGTCGATGAGCAGGAATGCGATGAAGGTGAGAAAGCCCGTGCGCGTGCTCGAATCGAGAATCTCGATGAGACACAGCGCCGTGAAGCCCTGCGGGTTGCGTATGCCCCAGCCGGACTTGGCGCGCGCGGGCTCGGGCTCGCCGGCGACCAAAGGTGCGCGCGTGTTGGACAAGAAGAGGAAGATGACCACTGCGGTCGCGATGCCGATCGCGCCGAAAGCGGTCACCGGCGCCTGCCACGAAATGCCGGCAAGCAGACACAGGCTGACCGCGCCGCCGAAGGCGAACTTGCCGACGTCGCCGAAGAAGTTGTAGGTGCCGAG
>JAQGNC010000400.1 GCA_028292065.1 Betaproteobacteria bacterium | reverse complement strand
ATTGCCCTTCGACAAGCTCAGGACAGGCTTCGTCACAGTGTTGCTCGCAATGACAATCAGCGTGACGTCGCATCCTGCGGCCGGGTTCGAGTAGGCGATGGCTTCGACTAAAAACCAGCATCCCCCGGCGATACTCCTCATGGGCCCGACCGCCAGCGGCAAGACCGCGGTCGCGCTCGAGCTCGCACGCGTGCTGCCGGTGGAGATCGTCAGCGTCGATTCGGCGCTCGTCTACAAAGGCATGGACATCGGCACCGCGAAGCCCGACCGCGCGACCTTGGCCGCATTCCCTCATCACCTCGTCGACGTGATCGAGCCGCACGAATCGTATTCCGCTGCGCGTTTTCGCGACGACGCGCTGGCGGCGATGCGCGAGATCACCGACCGCGGGCGCATCCCCCTACTCGTCGGCGGCACGATGCTCTACTTCAAGGCGCTCGTCGAAGGGCTCAACGAGCTTCCCGAAGCCGATCCGATGATCCGGCTGGTGATCGACACGATCGGCGAAGAGCATGGCAAAGGCGCCATTTACGCGAAGCTCAAGGCCGTCGACCCCGATACCGCGGGGCGCCTCGATCCGAACGACACCCAGCGCATACAGCGCGCGCTCGAGATTTACTTCATCACCGGCAAGACGATGGGCGAGCTCCTGAAAAAACCGCGCTACGTCTATTTTCCTTACACCCCCATCAGGATCGCCCTCGTCCCCGACGACCGCTCGGTGCTGCACGCGCGCATCGAGCAGCGCTTCGCGAAGATGCTCGACGACGGCTTGATCCAGGAAGTCACGAGGCTGCGCGACGAGTATGGTCTCGACGCGACGGTGCCTGCGATGCGCTGCGTGGGGTACCGCCAGGCGCTGCAGCACCTGAACGGAGACTTGACACGGGAGGAGCTCGTGAGCCACGGCGTCGCTGCGACCCGTCAGCTCGCCAAACGCCAGCTCACGTGGCTGCGCTCGATGGAGGATGTGGCGCTGTTCGATTGCGTGGGGGAGGAAGACCTTCCGCAGCGGGTGCTGGAGTACGTGCGTCGCGAGCTCGAGGCTTGTTATGCGCGCTAGCCGTTGCAGGTCGTCATTCTGGACGCGCGCTTAGCGCATGGGGTCCGGAATCCATCTGATCGCGGGAGTTCAAAGTCAAAATGGATTCTGGCCTGCGCCAGAATGACGCCGTCCCCCGATGTGCGAAACCACACCGGGGTCTGACCCCAAAAAGCCGGGGTCAGACCCCGCGGGTTCGCTTCACTTCCGCATCCGCCGCGCCGCGCGCGAACGTCACGCTGATCTCTGCGCCTGGAGCGAGCTGGGCGGCGTCGTGGACGATCTCGCCGGCCGCCGTCATCGCGATGCTGTAGCCGCGCTCGAGCACCAGGTCGGGGTTGAGGTGCTTCAGGTGTGATTCGAGCGAGGTGAGGCGCGACGCCGCGCTGTCGAGGCGCGAGCGCGCCGCGTCGCGCAGACGCCGCGCGAGATCGCTGCGATGGCGCTCGCACTTCTCGAGGTCGGGGCGGGACGCCTGCAGCTCGCGCGCGATCCCGCGCAGCCCCCACGCCTGCGCTTCGGAGAACCGGCGCCAGCTCCCGCACAGGCGGTTCGCGAGGTGCGCGAGATGCTGGAGCTGGTGAGCGACGCGAGTCCCCGGATGCACGAGGCACTTCGACAGGTAGTCGACGCGCTGCATCCGGTTCTCGAGGCCACGGGCGACGATGCGCGACAGGCGTAGCTGGCGCTGCCTGAGCTGATCGCAAAGCTCGAGACGATCGGGCGTTGCGAGCTGCGCCGCCGCGGTCGGCGTGGGCGCACGCAGGTCGGCGACGAAATCGGCGATCGTGAAATCGGTCTCGTGCCCGACGCCCGAGATCACCGGTATCGCGCACGATCGGATCGCGCGCGCGAGCGACTCGTCGTTGTACGCCCACAGGTCCTCGATGCTGCCGCCGCCCCGGCACACGAGAAGCACGTCGACTTCGGCGCGCGCACTCGCAGTCGCCACGGCCTGCGCGATCCGGGCGCCGGCGCCTTCGCCCTGCACCGGCGTCGGGTAGATCACCACGGGTATGCCGGGCATCCGGCGCTTGAGCGTCGTGAGCACGTCGCGCAGCGCCGCCGCCTGCGGGGAGGTGACCACGCCGATCGATTTCGGAAAACGCGGCAGCTCGCGCTTCAGCGCAGGATCGAACAGCCCTTCGCGCTCGAGCTTCGCTTTCAGGCGCTCGTACGCTTCGAACAATGCGCCGAGACCCGCGCGGCGCATCGCTTCGACGTTGAGCTGAAACTTGCCGCGCGCTTCGTACAGGGTCGGACACGCGCGCACTTCGACCTGCGCGCCATTCGCCGGCTGCCAGCCGAGGAGCACGGCTTTCTGGCGGAACATCACGCAGTCGATCTGCGCGGCGTCGTCCTTCAGCGTGAAATAGCAGTGGCCGGAATCGTAGCGCTTGAAGTTGGACACTTCGCCCGCGACCCACATGAGCGGCAGGTGGCGTTCGACGAGCTCGCGGGCGCTGCGGTTGAACTCGGATACCGTCAGGACGCGGCGCGCCGGGGCCGCGGGTTCGGTATCGAATAACGAGGTCGAAGACGGTAAAAATGACACGGAAGAAGTCCTAAGCGGCAAAAAATACCTAAATGATTCAAGGCCTCAGAGAGCGCTTGATTTCGCGTTCACAATGTGGTTCATCCACAGCCGTCACAAAAACGAGACAAATGGCTGCAGCCGCAGAGGGACATGCCCGGAGAATCGATGTAACACCGTGATTCTACTACGTAAACTCCCGGGTCTAAATTTTAATCGGCGCAGCGATTTCCTATACCGTGCCCCTACTTAGGCCATGTTTTTACAGACTACCCACAATGTTATCCACAGACATTGTGGAAAAGCAAAAAAGCTGTTGTGGCGGAACAGGTTGGCCTGCGATCGTCAACCAACACCTGAGCTTCGCTTGCTCAAAGACGCGAGGCCGATTAAAGTGACGCCCACTTTCCGGGAGCGGCAGCGTGTTTTCAATTATTCAAGCGGCAGGCTGGCCTATATGGCCGTTGATCGTGTGTTCAGTCATCGCGCTGGCCATCATCGGCGAGCGCACCTGGTCCCTGCGGCGCAACCTGATCATGCCGCGAGGTCTGCTCGAGCGTGTCATTCAGGAATATCGGCAGAACGGCGCCACGCCCGAGATGATCAATCGCCTCGCCGCCGATTCGCCGCTCGGCCAGATCTTCGCGGCAGGCCTGCGCAACGTGAACAGCACGCCCGCGATCATGAAGGAAGCGATCGAGGAATCCGGACGCGCGGTCGCCATCGAGCTCGAGCGCTTTCTCACCACACTCGGCACCATCGCCGCGATCGGCCCTCTGCTCGGCCTCTTCGGCACGGTCATCGGCATGATCGAGATCTTCGGCTCGCAGACGCCGCAGGGCGGCAACCCGCTCGTGCTCGCCCACGGCATTTCGATCGCGCTTTATAACACCGCTTTCGGCCTCGTGGTCGCGATCCCCAGCATGGTCTTCTACCGTTACTTCCGCGGCAAAGTCGACGCGCTGCTCGTCGACATGGAGCTGCAGGCGCTGAAGCTCGTCGAAATCGTCCACGGCGACCGCCAGGCATGAACTTCAGGCCTCGCGCATACCGGGAAGAGCCGGAGATCAACTTCATCCCGTTGATCGACGTGCTGCTGGTCATCCTGATCTTTCTCATGGTGACCACGACCTACTCGCGTTTCGCCGAGTTGCAGATCAACCTGCCGACCGCCGAATCGTCCAAGCCGCCCGAGCGCCTCGACCAGATCGACGTGGCGGTCAGCGCCAAAGGCGCTTACGCGGTCAACAAGAACGTGCTGCAGGGCGCGACTCGCGAGACCCTGATGGCGGAGCTCAAGCGCGCGGCCGGCGGCACGAAAGACCCGGTCATCGTGATCAACGCCGATGCCGAAGCGTCGCACCAGTCGGTCATCCGCGTCATGGAAGCCGCCCAGGCCGCGGGTTACGGCAAGATCACGTTTACGACTCAGGCGCAGAAATAGGCAACATCGTGAGGAGTGAGGAGCGAGGAGTGAGGTGCCAACCCTCTTCCTCCAGATCGCTGCTCAAGACACCGATACCACCTGACTCACGCCTCACCGCTCACGCCTCACGCATCGCGTCCACGCCTCACTCCTCGCCCCTCACGCCTCACGTATTCTGACAATGTGGCTCGAGCGGCACTGGCAGCATCGCACACGGCTCAGCTACGCGCTCTATCCCCTAAGCCTCGTCTTTCGCGCCGTCGCGGCCATCCGTCGCCGTGCCTACGCGTTCGGCATCCTGCGTTCATACCGGATGCCGGTGCCCGTCGTCGTCGTCGGGAACATCACGGTCGGCGGAACGGGCAAGACCCCGCTCGTGCTGTGGCTCGCGGCATTCCTGCAGCGACATGGCATGCATCCAGGAATCGTCAGCCGCGGTTATGGCGGCCGCGCCGACGCGCCGCTTGAAGTGACACCTGCGATTGGCACGTCCACCGCGGGTGACGAGCCCGTGCTGCTCGCAGCCCGCAGCAGCTGTCCGGTATGGATCGGCCGCGATCGCGTCGCCGCAGCGCGTGCGCTGATCAAAGCTCATCCCGAGTGCGACGTGATCATCGCCGACGACGGGCTGCAGCATTATCGACTCGCACGCGACGTCGAGATCGCGGTTGTCGACGGGGCGCGAGGCCTCGGCAACGGCTACACCCTGCCCGCGGGGCCGCTGCGCGAGCCTCGAGCGCGCCTGGCGAGCGTCGACGCCGTGGTGATCAATGCGAGCACCGCGAATAGAGCCGAGCGTCCGAATTCGTACGTCATGCGCCTCGAAGGCAGCCGCTTTCGAAACCTCGCGGATCCGCAGCGGGTCGCGCTCGCCGCGGATTTCGCAGGCAAACGCGTCGTCGCGATCGCCGGCATCGGACACCCGCCGCGCTTCTTCGCGCACCTCGAAGCGCTCGGCATGACGTTCGAAAGCCGCGCCTTCGCCGACCATCACGCGTTCCAGGCGAGCGATCTCGCGTTCGCCGGCGCCGATGCGATCGTGATGACCGAGAAGGATGCGGTAAAATGCGCGGCGTTCGCGTCGACCCGCCACTGGGTGCTTCCCGTCGACGCCGCTCCAGATCCGCAGCTCGGCCCGCTGGTGCTGCGCAAACTCCAGACCGCCCGCGCAAAATGAATCCACGCCTGCTCGACATCCTCGTGTGCCCGCTGTGCAAAGGCCCGCTGCTCTATCGCAAAGCCGAAAGCGAGCTCCTCTGCAAACCGTGCCGGCTCGGCTATCCCATCAGGGACGACATTCCGGTGATGCTCGAGGACGAGGCCCGCAAACTTCCTCCCGAGGAGGAAGTTTGAAATTCGTAGTCGTCATCCCCGCGCGCTACGCCTCGTCCCGCTTTCCCGGCAAGCCGCTCGCCGACATCGGGGGGAAGCCGATGGTCGTGAGGGTCGCCGAGCGCGCGGTGAAAAGCGGCGCTTCGGAAGTGGTCGTTGCGACCGATCACAAGGCGATCGTGGCCGCGGTCGAGCGGCACGGTTTCGAGGCGATGATGACGCGCAAGGATCACGCGACGGGGACCGACCGGATCGCGGAAGTCGTGCTGCGGCGCGGCTACGGTCCGCGCACGATCGTCGTCAACGTGCAGGGCGACGAGCCGATGGTGCCGCCTGCGCTCATCTCAGCGGTCGCGAAAAACCTGGCCGCACACCCGCAAGCGCAGATCGCCACCGCGTGCCACGCGATCGCAGAGGCCACTGATCTCACCAATCCGAACATCGTCAAAGTCGTGCTCGACAACGCCGGGCTCGCGCTCTACTTCAGCCGGGCGCCGATCCCGTACGCCCGTGATGCCTATGCCGGCGGTATAGCGAAAGTGCCCAGGGGTTTGCCGGTGTATCGGCACCTGGGCATCTATGCGTACCGCGCCGCGTTCCTGCGCGACTTCAAACGTCTGAAGCCCGCCGCGATCGAGCGCTTCGAAGCGCTCGAGCAACTGCGTGCGCTCGCGCACGGTTACCGCATCAGCGTTGCGATCACCCGCACGGCTCCGCACCCCGGCATCGATACGCCGCAGGATCTCGAGCGCGTGCAGCGCCTGCTCGCAGCGGGCTGACGCATCTGCTCCGGGTTTCGTGCCCGACCGACATCCGTCGACATCGCAGTCGCGGCTCGCCTCGCGCGGCACGGTCGAGCGCAGACAGCGAGGCGCGTCACGTCGTCATGAAAAGCTCAATCAGCGGGCGAAACCCGCTATACTTTTCGGCTACTTAAACGTTCGGCCGGCACTCTCGGGCGAGCCGCGCTCGTCGACACGCGCCGGCGGCTCCAGAAGAACGGCAACACACCGGCACCGTCCTTCCCATGCGCATACTCCTCCTCGGCCAGCCGGGCGCCGGCAAAGGCACTCAGGCGCAGTTCCTCATCGGCAAATACGGCATCCCACAGATCTCCACGGGTGACATGCTCAGAGCCGCGATCAATTCGGGCTCGCAGCTCGGACGCGACGCCAAAGGCTACATGGATCGCGGCGAGCTCGTTCCCGATCCGCTCGTGATCCAGCTCGTCAAGGAGCGCGTGAAGCAGCCCGACGCCGCGAAAGGTTTCATCATCGACGGTTTCCCGCGCAACCTCGCGCAGGCCGAAGCGCTGCGCCAGGCGGGGGTCGACGTCGACTACGTGATCGACTTCCAGGTTCCCGACGACGAGATCCTGAGGCGCATGAGCGGACGCCGCGTTCATCCGGGCTCGGGCCGCAGCTATCACGTCGATTTCAATCCGCCCAAAGTCGCGGGCCGCGACGACATCACCGGCGAGCCGCTGGTGCAGCGCGCCGACGACAACGAAGCGACGGTGAAGAAACGCATCGAGACCTACCACGAGCAGACCGCGCCGCTGGTCAAGTATTATCTCGACCTGGCCGGCAGCGGCGAAGCGGGCGCGCCCCGCTACATCGCGATCAACGGTCAGGGCCCGCTCGAAGAGATCCGCGAGAAGATCTTCAATGCGCTGGAATCGAAAGCCGAAAACCAGCGCAGCTAAAAAAGCAGAGCACCAAAGGAGTGGCATGAAAGTGGCATAACG